>JBOFQC010000885.1:0-5826 GCA_051660725.1 Thermoguttaceae bacterium | reverse complement strand
TATCACCAATTGTAATCGTCGGGAAATTAATACCGTACCGACGTCCGGTGCGAGGATCAATGCTGTCCGGTCCAGTTGTGCCGCGGCAACCTCCTAACACGTTTGGACATATAACGAAATATTTTTCGGTATCAATTGGTTTGCCGGGACCGACTGCAATATCCCACCAACCCGGATCATCTTCTGCGTTGTGGGCCGCGACGTGTGAGTCGCCGCTAATGGCATGAGCAATCAGGATTGCGTTGCTTTTATCTGCGTTGAGTTGTCCGTAAGTTTCGTACGCAACGGTAATTTCCGGTAGCTCACCCCCACGCTCTAATTTCAACGGTTCCGTAAAATGAGCGGTCTGCAAATAACGCAAAGGCCGGGCACTGCGAACGCTGTCACTACTATCAAAAACATCCATTTGGGCAAAGAGTTAGGATTTTTTAAAATTACACATATCTGGAACAATGTGGTTCATGCACACATTATACCGGAGCCCGGTATGGGCGGTACGCTTCGCGTGAAGTGTTCCGCCTCCCGTTGGTCGGCTCCTTTTCCGAGTTTTTCAATGTTTAATGCTGATTATCTTCAGCTCACCTTAAATTGGAAAACATGCAGTTTATGCCGGGCGGCAGTATATAATATGCACACACATAGATATTGTATAATAACTGCACTCCAAGACAAGGTGAGTGTACGCAACAAGGCAGTCCGCGAGCAAGTTTCACGACTTAGTTCTCCAAGCCCAAACGAGCGGCCGCTGGACGCAGAAGCAATGTCAGCACTGACGCAAAATGGACTGGGTAGGAAGAATGAGCAGTTTGAAAGTAGGCTTATAATCGGTTTAAAACTTTTTTTGCGGTCATGATCGTTCATTCTGAATCTTCCATGAATTGCGCGGTGGGTACTTCAAACTCAAGAAATGACACTGTTTCCGCCCGTTTTTTGCTCTCTCAAAATGCCTATTCCCCAACCCTCTGTACAGCAGGAAATTTTTTTCGTGAAATTTGTTTGCGGACGGCGAATTTTGCTATAATATGTGTTTGCCGCCGTATCAGAACCAGATTCGGCGTAGCACAATGGAGGTATCTGCCGTCCAGCCATAAATCGCACCAGGCTAACAAAAGTATTTTGGTAAAACTATCTGGTAAGCGTGATTACAGCTTTTTTTCACAATATTTTATAGAAATTTAATCTGAAAGGAAATCTTATGAAGAAACCTCTTCTCGTGTTTATGTCTTTTTTCCTAATCTGTATTGCGTCGGGATTGCTTAGCAGTACCCTGTTTTCGCAGGAGACTCGCAGGGTAACGAACAGAACCGTCCCCGCAGAACGAGTTCGTGCAAAAAGTGCGGCTTTGGTAGAAAAAGCAGAACAAGTCGCAGCGGAAAATCCTGCACACATTCACACGCAAAGTGAACAAGGTCGTTTTGACGGACCGCTTGGACATTTAACCAAACTCCAAACAGGAAAAGCACGGCGTTCATCTTCGGCTGCTCCTCAAAGGTCGAGCAATTCAGATCAACGCAACATTCCGGCAGGAGAAACGCTTGTTTTGGCCGACATCAAAGACGGACCAGGCATGATTAAGCACATGTGGATCACATTTCCGGCTCCTCAGCCCGATTGGCTCGGCAAAGACGGTAAAGCAGATCACAGCGAACTCGTGTTGAGAATGTATTGGGACGGTGCCGAAGAACCAGCCGTTGAAGCTCCGTTCGGCGATTTCTTCGCTGCAGGCTTCGGACAGCGTGCCCCGATTAATTCAATGCCGATTATGGTTGAAGGTGGTGACGCCTACAACTGTTTCTGGCTCATGCCGTTCCACAAGTCGGCAAAAATTACCGTTGAAAACCAAAGCGACAAAAAATCAGGTTCGTTTTACTACCAAATTGATTACACACTTGAAGATTCACTTCCAGAAAAAACACCGTATTTCTGCGCTCAATACCGGCAGGAGTTTCCGACCAAATCGGGCCGCGACTACTTGATTCTCGACGCAGAAGGTGAAGGCCATTACGTCGGAACTGTTTTAAGCGGCAGATCACGCAGTACCGAATGGTTCGGGGAAGGTGACGAAAAATTTTACATTGACGGCGACGAAACGCCGACGATTCAAGGGACTGGAACCGAGGATTACGCTCTAAACGCTTGGGGAATGGGAACCGGTACGTATCCGTATTTTGGCGTCTCGATTCTCGAAGGGGAATGGGGGATGGTCGGTTGGTATACGACTATTTACCGTTGGCACATAATCGACACGATTCCGTTCAAAAAATCACTTCGAGTCGAAATTGAAAACTGCGGCTGGATAACCGAAGACGAACTGAAAGAAGGTGAATACATCGGTCACGTTGAAAAAAATGACGACTACGCAAGCGTCGCGTTTTGGTATCAGCTCGGACAACCGAAGCGGTTCGCAACACTTCCGTCTGCGAAAGAACGCAAGTTGCCGAATCTCGACATAATAATTGAAGGGAAAGATTTACTTCCGACGCTTACAAAGAGCGAAGGGACAGACGCTTCGCTACAAAAAGGTTGGTTCTGGACCGGTGACGGACAGATATTTTTCAATAATCCGAAAGGAAAAGAAGGCTGGTTCGAAGTTAAGTTCAACGTCGAAGGGCTACAGGAAAACGAGATTCGCCAATTGACTTTACGCGCCACAAAAGCAGGCGACTACGGAGTTTACCGAATTCTGCTTGACGGCGAAGAAGTTAGGCCGCGAGTCGATTTTTATTTTGACGGAAGCAACAACACCGGCGACGACGAAGACATTAAAATGTCAGAAATTTCGCTTGGTCAACTGAAACTCAAGCCGGGTGAACACACACTCCGTTTCGAATGTATCGGTACACGGGGCGAATCGGAAGGCGGAAATCTCGGTCTCGACTCGGTTCGACTTCGTAAACGCTGGAATTACAAACGTGCCGCTCCGCCGGACGTACAGATTCCAGAAGGTGTCGAAGCGGAATATCTCCCGTGGAACTAAAGATTAACCGACACGATTAATAAGGCACTTAACGTCAGGATTATTTTGCTGGTTAGTCGCTTGTTAGCCGCCGAGCCTTGCTCGGCGTTTACCCCCCGGAGCAGGGCTCCGGGGCTAACAGGAATATAAAAACATTTCTTGCACACTCTTAAATCGTTCTGGTAGCAATAATTATACGGCTCGTGTGTGAGTGTTCACTGTCTCTGTAACCTGGGTGTGCGTATTCAATCCAAGTCGAAGTGTTGCTTGCTAATTTTTCGAATCCGCACTGGTTGAGTACGGCAAGGAAATCCGCTTCGCTTTGGAATCGGAAGAAATAATTTCCTTGATATAAAAATTCTTCGCTCGATAACTGTTCCATTTCGTGGCCGGCGATTCCATCGTCGAAGTTCGGAACATTACAGACCAACACTCCGCCGACGCGAAGTATTCTTGCCATTTCACATAGCACCGCTTCGAGATTCGGCAACGTTTCCATGATATCACAAGCCAACACGAAATCGAAATTAAAACTCGAAAACGGCATTTGCGCCAAATCGCATTCAACGGTTTCGACTTTTTCGCCGAAACGAGTTTTCAGTTTGCCAAGAGCGGCTGGCGAAGCATCGCACGCCGTAACATTATTACTGGTGTGTATTAGAAACGGTAAATTCCGTCCTTCACCAGTTGCGGCGTCAAGTATTCGTGGATTCTCTGGCAGCAAATTCCGGTTCTGCAACCAGCGGATACTGTCGGATACGAAATCCAGAGGTTCGGCTCCCCAAACCAAATCGTTTGTGGAAGCGTAAAGTCGGTCCCAAGCGGCTTTGTTTGCCTCCGATTGAGCGGAAACATTGACAACTCCTTTTGAACAAATGTCCAGTGCTTTCATCTTCTGTGGGTCCTTATTAAAAGGGGGTGATGGTAAAGTTGAAAAACAAGTAAAAAACTGAGATAGGAGATAGGAGACAGGAGTTAGGAGTTTTACTTCAGATAATTTCGAATCACCTAATAAATTTACGAGCCGACCAACGGAAGGCGTTTCACTGAACGCGAAGCGTATTGCCTGGACGGCAGGTCCCCCGCTCACCTATTCTTCCAAATACATCAAACGGCGAATTCCTTGTATTCGCCACGTAAACAATGGTTTGACGCCATTGCGGCACCGTAAGCGCCGGCGTTTAGAAAACCGAGCCATTCACCTTCTCGGGGAATCGGCATGTGAACGTCCTGAAGCAACATGTCGTGCGCTTCGTTTATGTTGCCGGCAAATGTGACAAGGCCGAGTTCGCGGTTCTTTTCCGGCAACTGCAAAAACACCGGCTCGCAAGGCATTTTGTAAAATACGGGTTCCATGAGCAAGTTGAAACCAGCTTGCACTCCGGCGAAAACCCAATCTCTTTTCCGCTCAACGGTATTTACTTGCGTTAAAAGTATACCGGCGTCCTGAACCAAAAATGAACCCGGCTCGATTACGATTTCGTAACGGTTCGTGTGATTCCGAATCCAAGCCGCCCAATCATTTAAAGGTAACGGGACGTCATCCTGTTGGAATGGAATACCAATTCCGCCCCCCAAATTTATGCGGCGGACCGTTGGAATCGTTGATGTCATGCTCAACGTAGTTTCCAAAATCTGAAACAAGGCGGGCAATTGCGGTGCCAACCAACCGCAGCCAACGTGCCAGTGTACCGTATCAATTACACAATTTGCATCGGAAGCAATTTTTACTGCGTCTGGAATCTGTTCCCGCAAAATGCCGAATTTACTTGGACGCTCCGATTGGGCGTAAACCAAGCGTTTTTCATTTCTGTAACCGATCCCCTGTTCGGGATTGATTCTTATTCCAATCGGCTGGTTTGGCCGAACTGCTACAAGGCGGCGTAACTGCGAAAGTGAATCGGCGTTGACGTGAATCTGCGGATGATCGGCTAAAAAACGTAAATCAGCGTCTGAAATCGAAGTGCCGGTGTAACTTATTTTTTCTGGTGAAAAACCGTTTTGAATTGCCAATTGCGCTTCTTTTGGGGAGCAGACGTCAATGCCGTCAACTAAAGAGCGCATTTCCTGCACAATACCAGGAAATCTGTTCGCTTTTATCGCGTAAAGAATAGTCGCGTCCGGCAAGGCATTACGGAGCATTGACACTTTTTCACGAATTCGGCCAATGTTATACACATAAATCGGCACATCAGAAGAAAGCTGTTTTTGCGAATCGTTAACCAGACACGGTAAAAGAGTGTCACCAAAAGTAAGCAAACCGTCCGAAGAGTAGCGCAAATCAGCGCGTTCCCACCAAAATTGTTTTTGTGTGGGGGAATTTGGGTTTTTACGACAACATTCTGGTGTACCTGAAGGTTCCTCGAATTCAACGTCACTTTCTGTGCGTCGTGTGCTATACATTTAACGGGGGAAAAAGAAAAACCTCTCCAACATCGGAGCCGACCATTTTGCGAATTCTACCGTTTTCTAAACAGATGAATAGTAGGGGCATTTCGATGAAAAAGCACCTACTCGGTAAAGTTCACTTTTTCGATAAGCGGAATGATTTTACCGTCTTGAACATAACCATTTACGGCATCCATTATTTGAATAAGAAATTCATATTTTAAGTTGTCAAAATCCAAGATAGCTTCCAGATCGCTGGTGTTAGATTTGGCTACCGCGTCGCCGACAATCTGCTTGATCTGTTCACGCAATTGGTGCGGATTCGGTCCAAGCCGCTTGTCACCGAGCTGGATGTCGGTCAATTTTCCGTTTTCGTCAGAAAACAACTTAATACGAATCGGTTCTTTTTGGTCGATTTGTGCAACCGGAGCCGGTAACGAACCGGAAAGCGGCATTGTTATCCCCAAATCACCTTCCGGCAA
>JBOFQC010000884.1:0-7600 GCA_051660725.1 Thermoguttaceae bacterium | reverse complement strand
CCCGCAGCAAAACGCTGCCGCGCAAGGCGGAATACAAGGCAATTTCGCGCCGCTGCAAAATGATACGGGACAAGGTTCGCAGAATGCAAATCAATTTTCGCAAAACGGCTCGACTTCATACAATAATAATACGGCAGGTGGAATGCGCACTCCGTATAATGCAAACGTGCCAATTGTTGCCGCTGCTCCAAGTGAATTTGTTGAAAATCCGTATGTCAATCAGGTAGCGTACAATTCAAACGGCAGCAATGCGAATTATCCGGTAAAACATTCAACGAACAGTTCGACAAACAATCCGGGCAATTATCCGAATTATCACGGCAACTCAAATTCTGGCGGAAGTGGCGTTGTAAATTACGGACTAAATCAGCAGAGTGCCGAATGGGAGAGTTTAACACGTGCGGCAATGGAGGCGTTGAAAACCCGGATAAATTTGGCACCAACCAGAGAAGCGGCAGTTGCTGACGAACTAAAACTAAGACTTCTTGAGCTTACGATAAACGAACAAAACCTCGGCCTATGTCCGGTTCCAACACTTGACGAGTCGGCGCAAAACTTCGTCTCAAATGAACTTTACGGATTAGCAACATTACTGGATGAGCGGACCTCACCAGATTTCGGTGTCCGATCAATAATGGCCCAACCGCATTTTCAGGAAGCGGCGTTGAATCTGCAGAAAGCTTGTCCGATTCAGATTAGAAACGCGATTTTCGTGAAATCGTGGACTTCTTACGGAATTTACGAACCGGCAAATGCAGAGTTTCAGCCGGACGATTTGGCGTGGCTCTACATGGAGTTGGAAAATGCAACGGTTAACGGGAATGAAACAACCGGTTTTTATTCCAAAGTCCGGATAAGCTCCGAGATTCTGGACTCTTCTGGAAAACGCATAGATAAATGGGACGGCGCATCTTCGGAGATAACTTCAAAAACACGCCGCCGTGACCACGCAGTTGACGTGAAAATTCGTATCTCTCCCAAACTTGCGCCGGGCCAATACTTCCTCGTGATTAATGTCATGGACGAAAACAATATGCGGCTGCCAACCGATTCGCAACGACTTCCGTTCTTTGTCAGAACCCGAAATCCCAGCCAAACGTCAAAGTAAAATTTATTTGTGGTTAATTTTTCCCTAAAATTCACGAAAACCAGGAGAAAAAGTTTAATTCGGCATCTGGCAAGGTAGGTGACTTTCTCCGAAAGTCACTCCAGTTTCGGAGAAACTGGACTACCTGTATAATAATACTTGCGGCACTAATCCCTAATCAAACATATCCCGTCTTACCTGGTGTCAAAGCGATGATTTTGCCGGAACTACCAGTTTTGTGTTCCCGGAAATTGTGATTGTATTACCGCTGTCTGATACGCGGATAAATTTACCGGATGCAAGATGCTCATGATTTAAAAATGATACGACTTTTCCAGTTGAGCCGTCAACCTTAAATTGCAACGCAATATCATCTTCTTGATTTAACAAAACCGTTTCTTTTTCTAAAGCTAGGCCAGTTTTTTCGTTCTTCCACGCTCCGTCCTGAAAAACAATGACGTCATCTTCCGTAATCGGATTCGGGCCCGAGTTGGAAATTAGTGTCACATTGTATTTGTCGTTTGGGTTTTGTATTGCTTTGTCTAAATCGACAACCAAATCGCCGAGATTCAGCGGCGTGTCTGGTGTCAACTCGATTTCGTCAAGTTCAACTCGCGGATACATTGTTCTGCCGCCATCACGTTCTGTTTTACTAATAACAGCACTCATGTCGTATTTCATCGTTGGATTCAATAACACCGTAAATGTTCCGTTTTTCTGTGTCTGTATAGTATAAGGAATTATCATCTTTTGTTCAGGATTGGCTGGATTCTTTCCTGTAAAAAGTAAAATTTGATTTGCAAGCGGTTTTTTTGTTTTCGAATCGATTAACCGCCCGGAAACAGGGACTTTTTTGACCATTTGAAACGTATATTCTTCCAAACTGGCCAGCTCGTCCTTTATCCAGATAACACAAGATTCATTTTCTTGTTCGAATTTCAGGTTACAATCTTTGGGCGGTTCAACAGAACTAAACAAACCATTTTGATTAGTTCGAAATGACCAAAAAGAATTTACTAAATATGTGTAGGCAGAGCAATTCCCTGCTGGAGAACCATCCGAAAGAACAACTTTTCCCGTAAATGGTTTAGGAATACCGACTTCAAAAGAAACCAGTTTATCTTTTTCAATCGTAAATTCTTTATCGTATAACCCTTTTTTTGCATCATCGGGATTGTAAAACCTGTTACAAATACGGTATGCGTATTTTCCTGGCACAAGATTTGCCTTTATTTTGCCGTTATCATCCGTTGTAAGATTAAATGCTAACGGAATATCCTGAATAGGATTTGGAATATCATACTTTTGGTCAATACTAATCATCAGGCCGGGAATCGGTTTGTTCGTTTTTTCGTCGAAATACCGCAACTCAAGCGGAGTGCCAACCTCCATGTTGATAATTATTTCCTCATTGTCAGATAAATTTTCACGCGAAATAACCCGAGGGGATGCAGCAAAACGCCCCTGCTTATCATAAATTCCCAACATAATGGGCATTTCTAATGGCATTAAAAATGGAAATCTGCCATTAACGTTTGTCGGGTACGAATGTGAAAAACCTCCGCCTTCTTTTGTTCGACCTGCAAATAAAACCAAAACGTCGCCGAGTGGGTTTCCGTCTGGATCAAGTACGATACCTGACACCTTTTCCAGTTTATTGTTTTCAGTATTTCCATTTGGATTCCGTTGAGGGGGAGTTTCAATTTGCTTAGCTTTCACCGGGATACCATCTTCTTTTGGGTCGACAACCAAATCGCCGAGATTCAGCGGCGTGTCTGGTGTCAACTCCACTCTGCTAATCCGTTTACGTGCCGATCCGTTTGACGGTTCGTAAAGCAGGACGTATTCTAATGTCGGATTTAACTTGATATTGAAGGTCCCGTCTTCAAGCGTCTTTATGGAATCTGGCATGTACGTTTCCTGCGTGAGATTGGCAGGATTCATTCCAATAAAAAGTAAATTTTGATTCCCAAGCGGTTCTTTTGTTTGCGAATCGATCAACCGCCCGGAAACAGGGACTTTTTTGACCAGTTGAAACGTGTATTCTTCCAAATTCGCCAACTCGTCCTTTATCCAGATTACGCTTGATTCGTTTCCACTCTTGAATTCCAAACACCGATCCTTTAGCGGTTCGACAGAACGAAACACACCGTTCTCGTCAGTTCTAACTGCTAGTAACGACTGACCTTGCGAAGAATCTCCGGTTACAGTATTAGCAGAAAAGACGAAACAATCTGCCGCAGGGGTGCCGTCTGAAAAAATAACTTTTCCGATAAATGGTATCGGGATACTCGTTTCAAACGAAAGAGGTTTTCCCTTTTCGACGATAAATTCTTTGGTATACAAACCATCTGGTGTTATATATTTATAAAAATTACTATAAGCATATTCACCGGGCATAAGATTTGCTTTGACCTGACCATTTTCATCTGTTGTTAGATCGAAGCTCAAATAATCTTTTTGCGCAGGGTAAACAGGATTAGGGACATCATGCTTTTGAGCAACCACAATCTTTATACCAGGAATCGGTTTATTGGTTTTTTCGTCTATGTACCGTAGTTCAACCGGAGTCCCCTCCTCCATGTTGATAATTATTTCTTCTCCCTCTGATAAATTTTCAGATGAAATAACTCGAGGGCTTGCAGCAAAACGTCCCTTCGTATCAAAGACGCCCAGCATAAACAATTTTTTGGGAAGTAATGTCACTTCAAATTTGCCATCATTGTATAGCGGCCCTGTACTTGATCCGAAACCTCCACCTTCATAAAACGTCGTAGCTTGAACGAAAATGCCGCCGAGGGGGTTACCATCTGGATCAAGTACGATACCTGAAACCTTTATAGGTTGTCCTCCGTTGTTATTAATCGAATTTTGGGTGTTTTCGGTTTGTTCAACATCCGTTGCGGCTATTGGTTTATCGGTTTCATTTTTAACCTGCACAGCGGTGTCAGATGTGTCAATGGCATCTGGCATTTGTTGCCGAGCGGTAGTTGGTTTAACCGGCTGGGACGGTTGCTCCGTTTTTGGTGACGCTTGCGTAAGTCCAACGACAGCAAGTATTAAAACGAGCATGAAACCGCAAAACGTTGGTAAAAATCGTGGTTTTTTATATTTCATAATCATATCAATTCTCCGTGAGATTGAGTTTTTTTGCATATCTTTCTGGAATGCACCGACTAAGCCGGGGAGGCGTTGCTCGGTTGTGAACAACGCCGCAAAAGCAAGAACCGTTTGACCGTATTCTTTCGGTGTCATTCGAGTAAGATTATTCGTGTCGAATTTAGAGTCGAGCTTATGTAAAACAGCCGCATCGCACGCCAGTTCCCGATCACGCTGCAGTCGTGACACCAGAAACCATGACACCGGGTTCGGCCAATAAATCAGAGACAAAATCGTCGCGATTCGGAGCACAATCGGGTCGAATCGCTTTATATGAATCAGTTCGTGCATCAGCACCATTTTTATTGCGGCGTCATCCATGTTTCGCACCGCTTTTTCACTGAGAAGTATTTTCGGCCTTAAAAACCCGGTTGAAGCTGCTCCAATTCCGTTTGACACCGCAAGAAGTGAAACGGGTAATCTGACACCAATTTCTTTATATGCCTGCCGAAATAGTCCGAGAATTTTCGGGTCGGTGATCGGTTTCCAATACCGACTTTGCCGGTAAAGCCGCAATTCGTCGAGCAGGTAACGGAGTCCGAGAAATAACAGCCCGGGCAACCAAATCGAAAGCAAAATGAATTTCCAGTTTGCGTAAAAATACTGTTCGAATTGTTTGACACCGGAAATCGGCTCAGCAAGCTCCAACACAACTGGCTCGGAAGCCACATCAATTGGTTCGGTTATATTTTCGATTTGTGTGAAACTTGTTTCAGTTGGTTCAAACGGATCAGCATGCGTCCATGTAGTCGGCGTAAACTCAACGAAATCCGTCACTTGAGACTGCGAACCCAATTCGGGGTAAATTCCCGCGTCTTCAAATACCGTTTGATTGTTTTGCGTGGTGTCACTTTCAATATCGTCACTTCTTGTGGTGTCACTATTAGTGGTGTCAACCTGCATGTTTTGTGTAAGCTGGTCAGGCCAAATTCCCCACGGCGTACTTGGCAACACGGGCAGAGCCAACCGGAAAAGAATCAAACACCAAATCAGGTACCGGAATCGCGGTTGCAGCCGATTACCGAGAATGGCAGCGATTATCAAGGCGAAACCTGTCATAAGCAGTGATTGCCAACTGTTCGTCCAAAGAAAATGAAATATGTGTTCGCTCATTTTTGTTTATATATGCTTTCAAGAAAATTGCGGCTTTTTTGTGCAAATTATGTACAAAATCTTACTGCTTTAGCTGCTTGCGGAGTTCGGCAATTTGCTCGGGTGTCAAACCGGCTTCTTTCACAAAATGAGCGAGAAGTCGGGAGGTGTTACCAGCGAAAACCCGTTCCAAAAAAGTTCGCGAATGCACCGCTTCACATTCTTCTCTGCTGTAACGTGCTGTGTAATAACATGTTGTGTATTCTTTTTCTTTCCCTTTTTCTTTCTCCACTTGCAGAATTCCTTTTTCTGTCAGTCTGGAAAGCAGCGTCCGAACCGTGTTTGGGCTCCAACCGGTTTCGGGCACAATTGCGGCAATTACATCGTTTGAGGAGAGCCGCCCACTGTTCCAGAGAACATGCATCAGCTTCCACTCGGCGTCAGAGATTTTTTCTGTGTTATTTTGTTCCGACATGATTTGTTTCGTTGAAAATTTTTTCGTGATATTTTGAAGCGAGCTTAAATTCCGGATTTGATTTACATCTGTAAAGCAATTTAATTTACAGTTGTAGTTTTGTCAATAGTAATTTTACTGATTCGTAAAAATATTTTTCGCATGTTGTTTGCTGATAAGGGATAACATTTTCAAAAATTATTTTGAAAAGTCTACTTGACACATTTATTACATTGTCATATATTGAGTTTATTACATTGTGATAAACTTCTTGATTTCGAGATTTATCTGACAACAAACAAAAAAATGAATAAAAAAGCTGAAAAAGATGCGGTTACGCTCTCGCCTGGAGAGCTTGAAATTTTGGAACTTCTTTGGAACTCAGGTCCGTTAAGTATTTCGGGAGTGCATCAGGAGTTTCTGGCTCGGTCGCGGAAAATCGGTTATCCAACCGTTCAGACGCGGCTTAATCGGCTGGTGGAAAAAGGGATTCTGGCAAAAAATGGGCAGTTTCCGGCGATTTACGAACCGGTACTTGGTCCGCCGGATGTGTCGGGCAAATATTTTGATCTGCTTGACACCCTTTGCGGAGGAAACGTTTCGTCGCTGATGCTTCACCTTGTCGAAAAACGGGGCCTGAAACCTGCGGAACTCCGTGTGCTAAAAGAAATTATAGAAAACTGCGAATCCCCAAAAGCGGAGAAGAAAAAATGAAACACGAAGAAATACTGCTTTTAATCGGCTGGAAAACCGTGATTCTAACCGCAAGTGCAGTTTGCGTTTTGGTTTTGTTGTGGTTTTTCGTGCCCCGTTCACCGTATTTGCACCGTTTCGTGTGGGGGATGGTGTTAATCTTAGGTTTAATCGGCGGCGGTGTCATTTTGCCGGTGCAGGTGACAAAACACGAACCAAATTACTTGCCAAGACAAAATGAAACATACGAAAATAATGACGCTGCTTTGGTAAACACTAACAAAGAAAATACAGATTCTGAAAACATGGCGTCAATTGAAGCGGCACCTGCGGAAACAATTTTACCCGACATAAATCCGGCAAATACACACGTTGCAAGTGATTACACTCCAGAATATTACGCCGAAAATAACATCGCAAACAATCCCGCCAGTCGAGAAATTACCGTTGACACCGCTGGACCGGCTACGTTATCAAACACGGAGAACGAAACCGGATGGATAAGTTTTTCACGTCTGCTCGAATACATGTTTTACGTTTGGTTGATTGGAATAACAGCGTTGTTTACACGCAAGTTGGTGTTACGATTACTGCTTAGAAAAACCGTTGCTGGTGCCAAACTGGTGTCAGGCGAATTTGAAGAAGAATGGCATGAACTACTTGCATTTAAAAAAATTCCGCGACACAAAGTGCGGCTCTGTATCACAAACGGAATCGGGCCGGGAATGACCGGAAACATGTTTGGCACCAAAGCCGTGATTGTGGTGCCACGCGATTTGTGGGAAGAAGCGACGCCAGAGATTCGACGCGGGATTTTACAGCACGAACTTGCTCATTATGAGAACCGTGACCTGTTACGAATTGCGGTCGCTCGGTTTATCGTGTACCTGCATTGGTTCAACCCGGTGGCTTGGAGGGTGCTGCGAAAACTGGAGGAAACAACGGAGTGGCTTTGTGATTTGGCCGGGTTTGGCACCACTGACGGCACGTTACATTTCGCCGAAACAATGGTTGCGGTGCATGAAACTACGCCGAGTATTGTGATCAAACGGATGTTCAGCGGAAACGAACATGCGTCCGGTAAAATGGAACGGCGTTTACATTATTTGAAATTT
>JBOFQC010000883.1:0-5496 GCA_051660725.1 Thermoguttaceae bacterium | reverse complement strand
CGCATCTCCGTACGCAAACCCTGCCAACACTGTTGACTCAAACAGTGGCGGCTCGAATAACATCGCTGATGAAGCTCCGTTATTCGACGCTCCTTCGCTAGATGACGCTCCGGCATATGTGCCGTCAACGACACCGAGGTCGAACGAGCTTGATGAAGCACCAATGTTCAACGACATTCCGTCTATTAATGAGATGCCGGAACTAGATGAAGCTCCGGCGTTCAATTCGTCACCTGAAGCTTCGTATTTCCCAGAGCAGCCAACAGTAAGTGTGGCTGCTGAGGATATTGTCTCTTCAGTTACATCCACACCTGCTCCTGCATTAGTTTCGGTTAGTGCAGGAACGCAAAATCCGGCGTTAAATTCTGGTACGCACACTTCGTCTTTGGCTTCGGATGAGGTTGCGCACCCTTTTAATGCTGCTGGTACCGCAGGTCTGCAAAGTCCGGCTGTACCAGCTGGTAATCCAACTGAAATCGATCACAACGCTCTTGATTATGATGGTTTCCCGTCCGCAAATGATAATAATTTGAATGAATACGAGTATGTAAATATTGCAACTCCTGTTCCCGCCACGGCTCCTGCTCCTGTTGCAGCTGCTGCTCCAGCTGTTTCCCCAAGTACCGCTGCATCTACTTCTACATCTGCTATTCCTGCAGGCAATCCTATTTCTGCGCGCGCAAATACCGCTAATCCTAATGCTTTAAATCATACTATTGTAAATCCGAGTGTCGCAGAAATGGACACTGAATTTGGTATTTCCGCTGCCAATAATACGAATAACAGTGTTGTAAGTTCCGGACTAGGTCAGCCGAGCTCGATAATTGAGGAAATGGACGCAAAACCATTCACACCAAGCACTGCAAACAATGAAATTGGACCGAATTATAATAACACAGGAACTTTGCAGAACAGAACTGGTGTTTCATACAATCAACGTCCGCCGCAGTCAAATCAGTCAGGAACTCCAAACGCATCGGCTTTGGCAGTTGATCGAACCAGAGCGGCAAACGACGTTACCGGTAATAAAGTACATCCATTACCGCCGGTGAAGCCTATTGCTGCAACAAATAACAGCGGTTATTCTTTATCGCAAGTAAGTGGTGTCGCACCTGAACGGCCCCAATTGACCAGCGAATATCAAACGACGACAAATACTCCGGACCAAACACCACCGACAAATCAGGATATTTCACCCGATTTTTATAGTTCAGGTGGATACGATACAATTGCGAATTCGTTTCTTGACGAACCTATATCTTCTGCTCGGCAAACTCCGCAACCAAAGGTTTCGGAGCCAGGGGTTGCCCGTTCAACAAGAAAAAATCCAGCTCGGAACAATGAAGTAGGTACTTCCAATGTACCCAGTGCTACAAGTACGGCCACTGCTGTTAACGCTACTGCTGCTGTAAATCCTACTGTTGTAAATCCTACTGTTGTTAATGCAAATGAAATTAACAGTATAAGTAATAATGCCGGAAGCACTCCAGTCGCAAACGATGTACCAGACGTACTGCAAATGCAAGATGGGCTGGACATTCCGGATTCGCCGCTACCACAAGACGCATTGTATTCGTCGGACGTTAATAACGTTCCAGAAGTGCCTCAAAGCATAGCGAGCAGCCCGAATGTTTTGCAGAATAATATTCAAGAGACGGAGCCAAACCTTGACATTTCCACTATTACACCTGTGAATGAGATCAGTACTCATGAATCTATTTCTCCAGTTTCGGCCAGCGGAGTTGTCACGCGGGATGCGCCCCTTATCTCAGCAAATATTACTGATTACAGTGTTTCTGAGCAGAAAAGTAAAGACATAGTTCGTCCGGAAATATCGAAGCAACTTCAGTCAATTAAAACGATATTAAGCGACGAAAATTTCGATTACAAAATCGGACACGAAAGAGTAACCGAGCTTTTGCAGTCGGACCTGTATCCCAGCGAAAAGAAAATGGTTCTTGCCGTTGCTGATAAATGCGGTCAAGTTGCATTTTTTTCTCGTTCTTACTTTATTTACGACGACGAATACATTGTTAAACCCGGTGACACGCTTGATTCGCTGTCAGCGAGAAAAAAAATTACTCCCGAATTGGTAATGAAGATTAACGGCCTGAAGTCACCGGAGCAGTTGCCTCCCGGAACGAAGCTGAAATTACCGCAAGGACCGTTCGACGCTTGGATTTCAATTACTGACAAAGAACTGATTTTGACTGCTCAGGGACTTTACGCTTGTCGGTTTAAAATCGGTGTTGGAAAACCGGAAGACATTCCAGAAGCTCTCTATAAAGTTGATAGTAAGTTTGCTGATCCGCAGTACGTCGGCGAAGACGGCGAAATTGCTTCCGGCTCACCGAAAAACCCACTTGGAAATCGTTGGATCGGATTGGCCGGCGCTATTGGAATTCACGGCACAAATGATCCGAAATGCATTGGCACAGATAAAGCTCCAGTTGAAGGGTTCAGTCTGGATGCGAAAGACATCGCCGACCTTTATGACATTTTGACACCAGAATCAAAGGTGTATGTAGTTAAGTAGTCAAATAATTGAATGTGCCGTTCACGGTAGAATTGAGGAGTTAGAAGTTAGAAGTTAGACGTTAGACGTTAGATATATTTCGAATCACCTGCTCACCTGCTCACCTGCTCACCTGCTCACCTGCTCACCTGCTCATCTATCACCTATTAAATCAGTGCATCTTCAATCTCGTGGGGGTGGTGGGCGAATCTTTTTCATCTGTTAGAATAAGCACTGTTTGAGGAAAATATGTACTGCAAACGGTTAGGATTAGGGTTTCCTGTTTGTAATACGATAAGCCATGCAATGCAAGGCTTTTTCAGAGGCCAAATGTACATGCCTCGACGGTAAGTCGCAGTCCATACCGGCTTCGGTATATCTTTTCTTTTTGTTTGTATTCTTTTTCCATTTCATTGTTTTTCTCCTCATCGTAACATTTGTGAATAATGTATTTGAGAGGTGTTGTTAATATATGAGTCTACTTGTACTTCGTAGTTTTTTTATACTTGCCGCAAGCGGAGTTGGGGTTTTTGTCGTTCAATCAGGACAGGCAGGAATTAGCGGCTTCTTTGGGGTGTTGATTCTGATGCTTGTTATTATCGGAGTCGATATGATGATTCCGAGAAAAAAGGTCGATTGGATATCGTCCGTATACTTCGGTCTACTTGTTGGACTTGTGCTGACATACGTTCTGTCATTGGCGATTTTCCCGTTATTTGAAACAACAGAGGAAACTGCTAACTTATCAATTATAAGACGCTCGGTAATGTTGGTGATCGGTCTGCCGGTTTGCTATCTTTGCATAAGTATGCTTTTGCAAACACGAAACGATTTTCGTTTTATCATACCGTTTGTAGAGTTTCAAAAAAACGTGCGTGGTAATCGCCCTTTGATTCTCGACACCAGCGTTGTAATTGACGGACGAATTGCCGACGTCATGGAAACAATGATAATTGACAGTCGGTTGATAATGCCCCGATTCGCAATAATCGAACTTCAACGCATCGCTGACAGTAGCGACAGAGGCCGAAGGACACGTGGACGTCGTGGACTGGATATTCTGAATCGGCTCCAAAAAATGAAAGGGGTCGATTTACAAATCGACGACACAGAATTGCCGGAATTCAAAGGGCAGCCGGTCGATTTGAAACTCGTGGCTTTAGCAACGCATATCGAAGGAAAATTGGTCACAAACGACTACAACCTTAATAAAGTGGCGAAGTTGCAAGGTGTCGACGTAATAAATCTCAACGATTTGGCAACGGCACTTAAGCCGGTGTTTTTACCAGGCGAAAAACTTGACGTCGAAATTGTAAAAATCGGCGAAGAAGCAAATCAAGGTATCGGTTATCTGGATGACGGTACAATGGTTGTCGTCGATAACGGCAGAAACCACATTTCCGAACGGACAATTGTCACCGTTACCAGTGTTCTGCAAACAAGTGCCGGACGAATGATTTTTGGCCGCTACGAGTATACGACCAAAAAGGGCAAAAACGAAAATACCCCAACCGAAAATAAATAGGTAGGTGAGAGGTTAGAGGTGAGAAGGTGAGAGGTGAGCAGGTGATTCGAAATTTCTGCCTCCTAACTCCTAACTCCTAAATTCTAATCACTTATCACTTGTGAATGTAATTACCCGCCTGCTAACGCAGGCGGCTCGCTTGTCACCTTCCACCTGTTCACCTGTTTCCCTTCCACCTTTTACCTGTTCACCTTTTTTCATGTTAAAAATCGGAACCTTTTCTTTTAAAAGTCGTTTATTTGTAGGTACAGGAAAGTACGCTTCTTACGAAGTAATGCAACAAGCACTCGAATTGTCGGGGGCGGAATGTATCACGGTTGCTATTCGACGTGAACGGCTTATTGACGCTCAGGGGAAGAATTTACTCGATTTCATCGACACGAAGCGTTACACGATACTTCCGAACACCGCCGGATGTTTTTCAGCGGAAGACGCGATCAGGGTGGCAAGACTTGGGCGTGAACTTCTGACGCAAATGGAAAATCCGGGTGCCGATTGGGTCAAACTCGAATGTTTGGGTGACAAAAAAACACTTCTTCCCGACCCAATCGAAACGTTGGAAGCGACGAAACAGTTGGTGCAGGAAGGATTCCAAGTGCTTGTTTATACGACAGACGACCCGCTTCTTGCCGTAAAGCTGAAACAAGCCGGCGCGGTTGCTGTTATGCCGGCAGGTAGTCCGATTGGAAGTGGGCAGGGAATTCTCAACCCGAACGCAATACGGATTTGTCTCGAATATTTGAAAGACGGTGACCCGAACTTCCCGGTTATCGTTGACGCTGGCGTCGGTGCCGCAAGTGATGTCGCAATGGCAATGGAACTCGGCGTTGACGGGGTGTTGCTCAACACGGCAATTGCACATGCCAAAAAACCGCTTGAAATGGCTACGGCCATGAAATTAGCGTGTGAAGCGGGCTGGCTTTCACATCTTGCCGGACGTATACCCAAAAAATTGTACGCTACCGCCAGTAGTCCAACCGAAGGGACTATTTTTTGACCAACGCTAAAAACTCGAGTTGATTTGTCTTGGTAAAACGCGCGATCCTCGACTTTTGCGGCTACGTTTCACTTCATGTGGAAAAGTCGAGGGGTTAGTTCTTTGAAAGCGAAGCAAGTTCTGATAATTCTTTTTTTGCCGATTATTCTGCCTGTTTTAAATTTTTGACGAATAAATATTCATTTTTTCTGAAGAAAACATGGATTTTTAACAAGAAAATGTCAAAACTTTTGGAAAAATCAGGACATCTTCTCTATTTTTATACTAGAATAAAATGGAAGGGGCAGGTACTTTTCAAATAAATTCGTTAAGTATACCGTTAAGTACATAGATATTTCGTTGAATCTAGTAAGTAGAGTAATGGCTGTTCGGAAAAAAATACCAATTGGCGAGCATCGTTTAAGTGCGCAATATCTTGAATTGCGCGACAAGTTGCTCATGTCAGACTACGAGCAGCAT
>JBOFQC010000882.1:0-2174 GCA_051660725.1 Thermoguttaceae bacterium | reverse complement strand
CGGTTACGCACGTTTTCTCTGGTCGATTCCTTATCAGCTGGAACAGATTTTCGGCGAGGCTCTTTTTTTTCTTTGCTTTTTAATTTACATTGTACGGACATATTTTTCCTCCTACGGATTGATTTTTATTCATCAATTCTACGATAATATAGTTCGATTTTTAGAAAAAAATTAAATTTGAGTTAAACTTGAAAGTTTTTCATAATATTAGTTGCCAACAGTTACGGTTGTAATGGATAATACAAAGAAAATTTTTCTAGTCCTCGTCGCACTTGGCTCCAACCTCGGTGAAAAAGAAAAAAATCTGCGTGACGGTTGGCGAAAATTTATCGAATTGCCCGGTATTGAGGAAGTTAAGCTTAGTAACTTTTATGAAACCGAGCCGGTTGGAGGCCCTGCGTCACAAGAAAAATACCTCAACGCTGCCGGACTTGTGCAAACAGAGCTGGAACCGGAAGAATTACTGGAAGCGGTACATAAAATCGAACAACTTTTAGGAAGAGAACGGAAAGAACATTGGGGACCGAGAACGCTTGACATTGATATTTTGTTGTACGGAGACAAAACAATCCATATTAAAAATCTAACCATTCCACACCCTCTTATGCACGAAAGGCGGTTTGTTCTAGATCCCGCTTGTGAAATAGCTTCTGAAATGGTTCACCCGTTGATCGGGAAAAGGTTATCTGAGATTCGAAACGCACTTTTCACGGAATAATCGCTACCTTTGGCATTAACCGAAAGTCCGGTTATTCAGGCCGTGTCGGCTGTACTAAAGATATTGGCAGCAAATGCAAAAAAGCCATTATTTTGTGCTGTAAGACATAATCTTAACATAATGAAATAAACACTTTTTACGATAATAGTTGTACTTCGGATATGTACAAATGTTATCCGAATATCCATTCTTATCTTTATGGGGAGTAATTTTAGCATGCGTAGTCACTGAGCCGCAGTTTTCTTTGCTTTACCCTATGGGAAAAGCGAGTAAATTGCAACACTTTGACCACACGCACTATAGTAAGACAACATGGAAGGAGTCTACCCGGCCACTATTGATGTTTTCAAAAATTTAACCCACGACTTGTCAAGACGAAGTGAAACTGAGTCGCAGAAGTCGTGGATTTGCGGGAGCTACGGTTTAAAAACCAACTAAAGTTTTTCGCGAATGTCAATAGCGTCTTGTTATTTCAAATTTAACGAAAAAAGGAGTTTCAGATGAAAAAAGTATTTC
This sequence comes from Thermoguttaceae bacterium, assembly GCA_051660725.1. Lineage (GTDB taxonomy): Bacteria > Planctomycetota > Planctomycetia > Pirellulales > Thermoguttaceae > JAVBSX01. Next base: position 940 of record JBOFQC010000882.1, on the reverse strand, counting down.
TTTGCTTGCCAAAACTGGGAGCAATGTTGGTAATGTTAGGAGCAACAACAGCGTTCGCCGTTGAATATGACGGTCGAGGGTTTCCGATTCCTCCAACTCCTCCGATTCAAGGCGAATGGAGTCCGAATGTCTCACAAGCTAGTAATCAACAAACGGCCCCGAGTGTTCCAACTGTAAATCAATATCAATATTCTCAGCCTTACGCACCGTATTCGGCAAACGCTTCGGCCATGACTCTCGAAGATTTGTCGAAAGAAGTTGCCGATTTGAAAGCCGAACTCAAGAAAAAATCAGACAAACCGGACACGAAAAAAGCGTTTGGTTCGCCGAAAATTTCCGGACGTGTTTTCGTTGACAGCCTTAGCGTGGCAAACCAAAATACGGACAGTATTGCGACAGGTACAGGTAAAAACAGTTTTGGCTTCCGTGAAGCCCGTTTGGGATTCTCTGGAACCGGCTACGAATTCCTTGATTACAAAATTGAACTCGGATTCGAAAACTTTTTAAATGCTAGCGGTACTACTGGCGGTTCCGTCAACTTCAAAGACGTGTTCCTTGGTATAAATCACGTACCAGCACTCGGTTATGTTCGTATTGGAAACCAGTACGTCGAAGACGGCGGCTCGGAATTGTGCAACGGTACCACTAACTACACGTTTATGGAACTCCCGGCTCCTGGCCGTGACACGTTTACTTCGCGTCGGCTTGGTGTTTCTTCGCGCCACCTGTTCGCAAATGACAGAGGCCGCTTGTACATGGGTGTTTTTGATGCTACTGACGTAAGCAATTTGCATCGTGCCGTTGCTGATGCACAAGGTGTCACTTTCAATACCCGCTACACTTATGCTCCAATGTATAAGCAGGACGGACGTTGCCTTTCCTGTACGGTGGATACTATAATTATACTTACAGTGATGCTGGAGTCAGCGGAGCAAATTCA
>JBOFQC010000881.1:0-1841 GCA_051660725.1 Thermoguttaceae bacterium | reverse complement strand
GTATGTTCCCGGATCAATAATAGTACCGTTTACCACATTTTGCAGGATTTCGTTGCCGGCAGCGATTTCTTCGACTTTCCGTTCATTCGGTACGGTAAGCGAGACGCGAATTGTGTCACCGATTCCCTCGGCCAAAAGCGGTTCCAAAGCCAACCGTGATTTTACCACACCTTGAGGCGGAAGTCCAGCTTCGGTTACGCCCAAGTGCAGCGGCACGTCAGGACGAAGTTCTGCAAAACGTCGGTTTTCCGTTATTACAACCAGCGGATCGGACCCTTTTATCGAAACGCAGAACCGGGTAAAACCAATCGAGTCGAGAAAATCCGCATGTTCCAGAGCACTTTCGAGCATGCAATGATTTTTGGCGGGATCAACACTTCCGCAATTTACGCCGACACGGAGTGCGCAGTCGAATTTGTCAGCTATTTCGGCCAATTTACGAACTTTGCCCTGCCACGACACTTCCGGCTCGGCGTGGTGCAAATGGCCCGGATTGTAACGTATTTTGTCCACAAACGGTGCGAGCGACTCCGCCAACCGGTAATTTTCCTGTAAATCAACCGAAAGGTTCGCATCGGTCAGGTCGCGAATTCGCTGCACGGCTACTGCGTCGGCGAGCGAATCAACTGCGATTCGGACAATTGCGGCACCAGCTTCGTATAGCTGCTGCGCCATTTTGGCCGTTGAGGGGAAATCAGTCGTTTTGGTTGCGCACATGCTTTGAATCGCTACCGGATTCGAGCCGCCAATTTGAATTTTACCAATTTTTATTATTCGAGTATTTCTTTTCATTATATATAGCGTATACAACGTCGAGCAATTCTGCCTGAACGGCAGGTCACTCGGCACTAAAGCCTAAAGCCCAATGCCTAACGCCTCACTATTAATCGGTTTGTTTGAGCGGCGTGAATTTACCAGTGCCGTTTCTTTATGCAAAGAACGAACGGAAACCGTTGCGCACCGTAAAATTGAGGACGCAATCGCTTGGGCGGACGCTCAAAAACCTGTTCCAATTCTGGACGCAATTTATATTTTTCAGTCTTACAGCGGCCAGTATTCGCAAGCAGTACTTGAGCAACTTCAGAGGCGGTATCCGATAACACCGATTGTAGCAATTATCGGCCCATGGTGTGAGGGGGAGCAACGAACCGGCTCCCCGCTAATCACGAATCAAAGAGTCTATTCAAGAGATTTTTGTTAAGTTAGGAGTTAGGAGATAGACTTCAGGTAATTTCGAATCACCTGTTCACCTTGTACCGGCGGACTAACGTCCGCCGTTCGCTGTTTCTTCACCTATACTCTACCCTAGTAACTGGGCTGCATACTGCGGCATCTGGTTAGCTAACGACAAGGCTCGTGTGCCGGACTGTACCAGAATCTGGGCTCGTGTCAGCTTCGAGCTTTCTTCAGCGAAGTCCGCATTGGAAATAATCGCTTCGGCAGCCGAAAGTTGTTCAACCGTATCTTCCAGAGCGGCAGTGTTCGGATCAAGTGTGCTGCGTTGGATTGCACCGAGTCGGCCTCTTGCAACGGCAACCGAATTGATCGCTTCTTGGATAATGCTGTCCGCAAGTTTGGTGTCAGTTGACAAATCAGCGTTTCCGCCGGACTTCAATTGGTAAAGCAAACCGCTTGCACCCCCAAGTGAAGATGAACTTACACTTGGAATCGAAATCCTGATCTGCTGGCTCGTTTTCACGTCTGGTCCAAGCTGGAACGTTGCTCCGCCACCATTAATGTTAAACGTGAACGAAGAACCGGCAACTGCATCTTGTCCGAGTTTCGCACTGAACGAAAGCATCGCGTTATTGAGCGAAATGTTGTTTCCGTCAGCAACCATT
>JBOFQC010000880.1:0-4238 GCA_051660725.1 Thermoguttaceae bacterium | reverse complement strand
TATAAACGCGGTGATTTACCAACGTGGGTGTCAGAACACCTTGACGCGATTTTGCAACCGGTGTTACGACCGGTTGGTGTCAATGGGTTTGTGGTGTTACCGAAGCGTTGGATCGTGGAGCGGACGTTTGCGTGGCTTTGGCACGATCGCCGCCACAGTAAAGATTACGAAGGTAGTCCGGACAGCAGTGTGGCGATGATTTATATTTCGATGATTCAAAAAATGGCTTCCCGCCTTGAAAAACTCGGACTCTGAGAGTTTAGGGACTGCTTCTAATATTATAAAGATATTTGAGAAGAAGTTGCTAGTTTTATCTTTAGAATCTTGCGTATCAGTGGATTGCGGTTCGATTTCTTGAGGTAACACAGGCACCAATGGAGTGACCTCAGTAATAGGTCGGTCAAAGACTAATCCTGAAACTTTGTCTGCGGCACACGTCTTGCCTGTGTCGGTTTCGATACTGGTTTCTGGTGTTATTACACCATTCTCAGCGAGTTTATTTAGCTCAGAAGGCTTGTAAGGGGCCTTGCTTTGCGCCGTTATTGTCATAATAATACCAGTTCATGTTTTTGAGCTTGAGAGGATGTTTCGTGATTATCTGTACACCGTTTAGGCATGAATACCGCTGGCTCGAAAAGTGAATATATTGATATGTGACACCCCAAATCATCTGGTGTTCGCGTCAACCATTGTCCAGAACGGATGCAGTCTGTCTCGTCTGGTTCTGGCGTCTTCCAACATGACTGTTAAGTCCGGTTCAAGAAAACCGCCACGAGGTTGGTATTTCTTGTCATTAACTTCAATGTCGACACGTTGGTCGAAGCTTATCATTTCCGGCGTCAGGAAAATTTTCGGGCTGACACCAGACGCTCCTTTAGTTGTCACTTTTAACTTGTTGTTTCGTTCAATGAAACGTGAATTTGTTTCAATCATCGGCAAGGAACCGCGGCTGGCACTCCAAGTTGATTCGTCGGGCAAAACCGGGTAATCAATATTCCAGAAGAAATAAAAATTATTCAACGGACGCACCGATTTCACCGTAAAATCAGTTGGAATTTCCCGCTTATTCCGCTTCATCCAAGCGAAAAGCTCGAACTGTTCTTCTTGATACGCTTCCGGTCCTCGTCCCAGAAAAAGCACAACTGTCGCGTTGTACCCGGAATTCAAGTAATGGTTGAAACTCTTTCCATTAATGGTTAACTTGCTTCCGAAGCCGTTTCCGGTTGTGTCGAATTCAAGTTCACCGCCAATGTAATAAAACGGCACGTACTTCGCGTTTTCCTTGTACGAATCGATGACACCATTTGAAGACGCACAAATCGGTATGACACCGGCCCAAAGATCAGGGTGCGCCAACGCAATGTCCCAAGCGGCACTTCCTCCCATTCCGTGACCGCTAATAAAAACCTTATCCGTATCAATACTGAAACGCTCAAGTGCATCACGGTAAGCATATAAAACCGCAGCGTGAGCCAACGGCGAATTATCATAATTAACCTGGCCCGGCAAACCCCAAAGCGGTGAAATCACAATGAATCCGTGCCGCCCGGCCTGTCCAAAACGGTTACCATCAACCCAGGGACCGGTCCACCATTGCATTTCCCGCTCCGCTCCCCAATTTGACGGATGCAACGCTATAATTGTAGGATACGAAATGTTCGGATCGTATTCCGGCGGAAGTTGAACCAGATACTTTATTTTTGAATACTCCACTGAACCGGCAATTCCGCTTCGTTCCAATTCGAAAAAACCGGGTCGATTCGGGTCGAATACTTCCGTGTCTTTCGGCGGTTTCATGAGTTTAAGCAGTGCCGCGACCAAATCGGTTGTGCCGGCCTCCTGTTTTTTTATCGAACTGAAAATATCCTCACGTTTTTTCTGATCGGCTTCAAGTAAATACTGTACGATTAGCTGCCGTGTTTCGAAAAGCGAAATTGCGACTGTAAGCCGTTTGTTGTCCGCTTTGTTTCCAATGAGCCAACCAGAAATCGCAATTGCCAACTTTTCCTCGTCGGAAAGTGCCGGGTCTTTTTCATTTAATTCAAACGCACTCAACCGGGAAATCGTGCTCGACGAAACTTCCGCTTCGATTTCATCGAGAACGTCTTCGATTTTTGATCGCAATGTTTCGTCACCGATTTTATCAGCGTAATTCTGCAGACGTAAAAGAAGTGCGTCCCGATACTTCTCGAAATTCTCGTACCGTTCCAACATCCGCTTAATCCGTTGCAAAATCGTTTGGGAAATGTCACGCCCATCAAAATTTCTAAGCAGCTCGGTTACCAATTTATGCTGGCCCGCTTCGCTTCGCATTATTAGTTCGTTTTCCGTTCGTTCGGCGTTCAACTGCTTCATTTTCCGGCGAAGCGACTGTATTTGCGACTCGATATTCGGATCGGACCCGAAATCCTGCATAATGGAATCGAGTTCGGCAAGTGCGTGTTCGTAATACCGGGCAAGTAGATAAAAGTTAAAAAGCTGCAGCCGCTCGTCAAAAGAACTTGGATCAATTTTTTGCCTGAGAATCGGTGTTAAAATCGACTGCGGGATTGAATTCGTAGCGTATCTTGCGTCCCACACATTTTTCATGCCTCGTGTGCGGATGTACTTGGAGTTTATTTCAATAATGGCTTGTACTTCTTTGTCAGAGCCGTTCGGCTTGGCAAACTCAACAATACGGCGTCCGTACTCGTCGAAATTTTCAGCTCGGCAATCACCAACGGCAACGAAACGCTCGGCATTTTCACCGCTTGCAAACCGCTGATCGAACAAGAATTTATTGGTAGGAAGCGCATTTGGCAACGCCGCTGTAACCAGTTTCTTAGGTAAAAAGATGCGTCGCAGGCCGTCATCAACTACAGTGACGCCTTTCGACTGCACAGCGGTACCTGGTGCTACCTTAACTTCAACCTTTGCGATTTCATTTATTTCGCCGAAGTAAATCCGCCCGTCACGTAAATGCACTTCCGTTGCCACCACTGTTCCTATCAGGAAAAATAACAAGGGCAGAGCGAAAAGTTTTAACTGGCTTTTTAAACTATACCGTAGCACTTTATTTGTCTTCTTCGTCGTCATATTCTTCGAATTCTACTTCACTGTCTTCGTAATCGTCGTCTTCTTCGTCCCATTCTGAATCATCTTCGTCGCTGTCTTCTTCGTCGGTATATTCTTCGTAATCTTCTTCTTCGTATTCTTCGGCATCCTCATCCACATTTTCATCGTAATCGGTTTCGTCTTCTTCGTCCAACTGTTCCAGAAGTTCGTCATCCGACTCGTTATTTTTCTCGTCAACGTAGATGTCATCGTCGTCAAAGTTGCCCTTTGCTTCCCAATCTTCGACGTCGTCGTCCCAGACAATTTTCTTTTCCGGCTTGCGTGACGGATGCTTTATCCTGACAGAACTTTTTGAATTTCGTTTTTCCGATTTCTTATCACCCCTTGATTTTGAAGTTGCTTCCTCAGGCTCATTTGTTGCTTTTTCGGATGAATTTGCGTCTCCGGTCAAGCTCTTTTCTTTCTTTTCAGCTTTTTCCGTTCTTTCAGCTCTTTTTCGTCCAGTTTTTTCTGCTCCTTTTTCTTTATGCTCCTCGGTATTTGGTTCCGGAGTTTTTTCACTCGTCTTTCCCGATTTGCCGGTCTTGGATGTTTTTCCGATCAATTCTTTTTGTGCGTTTCCAGACGTCGTTTTCGCGTCGGTTACGGACACATCAGTTTTACCACTAATTACACCGTAAGCGTAATTATTACCGTTACTGTTACTTGCGGGCTCGCTGAAATTGCCGAAAATCATGTGTCTGGCAAACAAACCAACCGACAAGAACATGAAAAGTGCGCTGAGCATTTCCATTCCTGCAATGAACATAACGTTGAAATCAGAATTGTACCGCGACGAATGGAATTCCAATAAACGCAACTCGGCGCAAACAGCGAGAATCTGGCACGTCGCAGCGGCAAAAAGAGCGTTACACGAAGCGAGATAATGCCGCATTTCGACCAACATCCGCGAACCAATCATGCCGAAAATGATTACGTAAATTGCCACCCACCAGATTGCACCGTCTGCGTAAAGTGCGTTTCCACTGAGGTTTACCAGCAAATTACGAAGAACAGCCTTGATATTGCATACCGAGTCGGCACTTAAATAAACGGCTGCAAGTGCGGCAAAAAACCAAATGTCGCTCAGCCGTTCACGGTGCCGCTGCTGTATCCGGCCTGTCCAAAATACAACGTAACATAAT
>JBOFQC010000879.1:0-2937 GCA_051660725.1 Thermoguttaceae bacterium | reverse complement strand
AATTTGGCAAGAAAACCGAGATTTTTCGTAATAAGCTCGGGATACCGACCAATCACAATTCCAACAGTTAACGTGAGAACAAGTCCAGAAATAATAAACAACATAGCGCGACCTCAAAAAGTAACTCGACAAATTATGTACCAGTACCGAATCCGAGTTATGGGGGGTTCGTCTACGTAAACAGCCTTACAAGGCAAGGCCGTTAGTAAGCAAAAATTTTACTTAAGCGTCTTTTTTCGGCTTGGCTTTCTCATCAGCAGTGTTTACTGCGTCATTAAGATCGTCTTCAATGCCGTTGACACCTTTTTTAAACTCTACGACACTGCGTCCAAGAGAACGCATTGCTCCTGGTAAACGGTTGCCGAAAAGCAACAGCATCAGCGCACCGAGGACAATCAATTCCATCGGGCCTGCCATTCCAGGTATGATCACAGAAAACAGGTTGCTCATGGTAAACCTCTCTCCTAACCGAAATCGGTTATTTTTATTTAAATGTGAATTGAAACTTAAACTTGAAATCCATTAAAAACGAAAAGCAATCCATTTTGACCGATTATACCACCTCTTCCGCAGTTTTGTCAAATGGGTAAGATATTTTTTAGGGGACCTGCCGTCCAGGCATAACGCTTCGCGTGAAGTAAAACGCCTCCCTGTGGTCGGCTTACTTATCACTTATCACCTAACCTTAATCGTTCACTTTTTTTGTTGCCGTTGATGAAAACATATTTTACATATAATGAGGCCGAAACCGATTTATTCGGCGAAAAACTACTGGAAATTCTACCTGAAGCAGGCGTAGTCGCACTAATCGGAACGCTTGGTGCCGGTAAAACACGGCTCGTTCAGGCGATAACCAAAGCCGCAAAAGTTGACCCAAGTACTGTTTCCAGCCCGACTTTTGTGCTTGTTCATGAATACAAAGGCGAAAAAAACGGTAAGGTTCTGCCGTTTTACCACTTCGACGCGTATCGACTAAAAAACGAAGACGAATTTTTAGAACTGGGTCCAGACGAATACTTTGAACGTGACGGACTTTGTTTTATCGAATGGGCAGACCGCGTCGAATCCGCTTTACCTGAACGCAGAATGGAAATTTTTATTGAAGTGCTCGGTGAAACAGAGAGAAAATTCACTGTTCGTGAACTTGTGTGATTTCCTTGACAAACCGTTTAGATTTTTTTCTGAACCAATAATAAATTTTCCGGAAAATCAATGCGGCTCTGGGGCTGCGGTTATTAAATGACAAAGCGAAATCAAATTTTTTGCCGCGTTGCGTATTTCCGTGTCGGAAGCTTCTGATTTTATAAGTTTCTCCACTTCCGCAGCTACTGGCGGCAACTTGCTGAAACCGTGACTACCCGCTGAACCACGAAGCTGATGTACATCACCAAGAAGCTCGAACCAGGAACCAGTTGCGAGGCTGCTTTCGAGTTTTGCAATCCTGGCGGGCATTTCGTTTACAAAAAGTTCAACAATTTTCCGCAAATCCGGATCGGATGAGAGAAACGAATAAACAGGTTTATTTTTTGTCGGCATAACAAAACTGCAAATATATATAGAAAAGAAATTGAGAAAAGATGAAAATTATTGGTTTAGATGAAGCTGGTTACGGTCCAAACCTCGGTCCTTTGGTTATTTCCGCTTCTTGTTGGTCACTCAACAATATCGGGGACTCGGTACATGAAAATCATGATTTCAAGCTTGAATATAAACCAACAATACCACAATACATAAAAAACGCCGATTTATCAACGTCTCCCGAAGAAATTTTAAGAGCGAAATTGACGAAGTGTGGTGCGATCTCCAGCTCCGTTAAAGACGTAACTTCCGGCAAAGCAATTATTACCGTTGCGGATTCGAAGATTTTATACAAAGCCGGTAAAAAAACAGATTCTTTGGAAATCTTACGTCATACAGTCGGTACAGTCAGAGGTGTGCTTGCTTGTCCCCCAAAAAACCGTTCAACTAAATCCGTTAACCCCGTTGTTTCCTACGTTTCTTGCAGCCGTAAGTGCGGCAAGTGGTGCGAATTTGACGATTATGCGGAAGTTGACGCCAATGTGGTGGCAAAACTTCGCGCCGCATTAAATGTCGCAGAAGTTGAAATACTCGCTCTTGAAAGTTGGCTTATTTTTCCTTGCGAATTCAACGAGCTTATTGAAAAAACCGATTCCAAAGGGACCGCACACGCCGAAGCGGTAATCGGACTGATGCGGCAAATGGTGGACTCGTTTCGTACAGAAAACGAACCGGTTTACATTTTTTGCGACAAACTCGGCGGAAGAAACCATTACGCGAACCTGCTTTATCCACACTTTGCTGACCTCACAAGCGGGTTGATTGAAACCGTATGCGAAAGTGCCGAAAAAAGCGAATACGTAATTCAAAAGCAAAATAAACCGCCGATAAGAATCCGGTTTCAGGTTCGTGGTGAAAGTCTTGTGCCAATTGCACTTGCGTCAATCGCGAGCAAATATTTACGTGAACTGGCAATGCAAAAATTCAACGTATTTTGGCAGCAGCATGTACCTAATCTGACACCAACTGCCGGGTATCCGGTAGACGCCCGGCGTTTCAAGGCCGAAATTCAACCCGCTCAAAAAAAACTCAGAATCAGTGATGCCGTTATTTGGCGGGTAAGGTGAGACTTTATAACGGTATATTAATCAGTGACTTATGTTTGGAGGTGATAAAATCAGATTAGTATTGATTTTATTATCTTGCATCTGCAAATCTTTTATCGCCTCGTCCAGTTCCGTTGAACCGAGCGAAACTTCTTTGTTGTCAATCTTTTCAATATGGCTCTGTGACAAAATTTGTGGGTAAAAAAGGTAGAAAATTAGGTTTTTTTAGGCATCACAACAGAGTCATTTTGTAAAACAAGAGTTCTTCCGGCGTTTTGCAACAACCGGAAGACGACTCCGTTGGTTCGGTTAT
>JBOFQC010000878.1:0-3292 GCA_051660725.1 Thermoguttaceae bacterium | reverse complement strand
CCAGCGTCTGGCAATCAAGAGCGAAATCAAAAAGCTCGTCTAATTTGTCCAAGTCAGCAATTTTGAGTAATGCGTCGTTAAGTTGGCTCGGAACATTGTCGAAACGGCGTTCCAGAAGACGAGCTATTTTCCTCGCTTCACCAATTGCAATGCCTTCTGCTGTACCTTCTGCTTTGCCTCTGGCTTCGCCTTTAGCTTCGCTTGTGGCTGCGGTGGCTTCAGCTTCTTTCAGCATTTCCATTGCCTTGCCAAGTTCGAGGCGGTGAAACGCTTCGTATAACATCCGGCTACGCTCAATTTCTCGCATTTCCGGGTTGCTCGAATATCGCCGAAATTCCTTGCCAACGTCGCTCAAAACTGGATTTTTCGTACTAATCACTGACATTTGTTCCTCCAATTCTTCCGGTTCACACGAAAAAAACAACGACCAACCTTGCAAGGCATCGTTCCAATCGTGAATGTTTTCCAAATGCTCAAGTCCAACGCCCTTCAGACACAATACATGGATGCAAATATGCTCCGAAAATAGCACTTTCGGATTCTCGTCTGACACCAAATGAAACAATTGATGCCTGTTTTTCAGTTCGGGAAAAATATCGTCAAACACAATAATAATTGACACCACCGGCTTGAGCGAAATATAATCATCGCCTCGAAAAAGCTGTCCCGAATAGGTGTCCGCCCAATATCCAAGCATCCGCTCCTTGAACGCCAGATGGCTGTACATTTGAATTTCAATGTCGAAAATCCGTCCGCCTTCATCTTTCGCCCGAACGTCCAAAATCATGCTTTTATCAACGGCGAACTTCTTGATATTGAACGGATTAAGCACCTCGGCACTAACGATTGGCGGGTCGCTTGAGTCCGTCAAAACGGCGTTAATTAAATTGACGAGCGTGCTTTCGTGCTTTGGGTCGGAAAAATACGTTGCGAAAAAAATATCGGAATTCGGACGGATTCTGAAATCTTTGAGCATCTGCTCACGATTTTCCGTCGACAGTTCGAGCTTCGTTTTTTTCTTTTTAGGCGGCATTGTGGCGACAAGTTTGGCTTGGGATTTACGACCATTCAGGTAGTACCATTATACTGCACGGAAGGCGGAATTGCAAGAAGGGGAAAATTTGAGAAAGCCGTTTCGCAAGTTTTCGCCCAAGTGGCGAAGTTCCGGCTGGGACGGGTGAAATATCGAAGTTTTCCGCCCCAACGCGACACGGCGGAACGTGGTGGTTCTGGGGCGAAACAACTGAGCACGAAGCGTAAGCGAGTGAATATTCCTTTTTCGGTCAGATTTCATAAATCCTGAATGTTTCGAACGCTATTTTTAATAAAACATAATCGTCGCAAGTCCTACGTTTTACGGTACTTGTGGCGAATCATGGTGAGTCAAAATAGAGATTTTACCAGCATCGTTCTGTCAGCTTCCTAAACCGTAGGTCGTTGGTTCGAATCCTGCCGGGGGTATTTTATTATTAACGCCGTAAGTGCCGTATTTTCTAGGCTTTGCGACGTTTTATCTTTGACGTCCCGGAGTGGTAACTCCGGGACTTTTCATTTCGCGTGACCGGATTGGTGCCCGCACTTCAGACCTTCCAGAGGCGAAAAAGCACTGTTTTACCCTTTTGAAATTTTCGTCGCTGTCCCGTCTTGTGCAGGTCGCCGCCCAAATCGCACGGTTTGCAACCTGTCGCGTCGGTTCCAAACCTTCGGTTTCTCGTCCGTCCCGGCGGGAACTCCGCCGACCGCAACGAAGTTGGCGGGAGGCAATCGCCTCGACGGCAGGTCACGCACAAAAAAAGCCGACCCGTGTGACAGGGACGGCTTTCGCATTTCGAGCCGGAGTGGTAACTCCCAGGGCTAACGCATGAAAAAAGTATTAATAGCTGTCGCTCGGAAGTCGGGATCGAGTGCCGCTCGGTACATCGCGGTCGGTATCGTTCCATTGCCCTTCACTTGATTTAACATCCCAATCGACAAACGACGAAGTTTCGTCAAGTTTTCCGCTCCATGACCGCGACGTGTCCGATTGCCGTCCTCACCAAAACTCACGTCAAATATCCAATGTAACGAATTTTCAATCCCCCTGTGATTTCGTAACACGATTCCAATTCGCTCCACATGATCGCTCACCAAACTGCTAATTTGATAACGTGTAAATTGCGTCGATTCCTTGCCCGTTTCCTTACGCTCAAAGCGACACATCACAAATGTTTTTAACTTCGGGCAACATGCTGGTGCATCGCAGTAGGACTTTCGCATTTCTGTTACATAATTGCTCCCGTTGGTCGCTTGGATTTATGTAACGATTGTAACTAAAATACCGACCGCAGCGTAGCTGCTGGGAGGCTACTGCGGTCAAGCGTGCAACGCTTGCGCCGCATACAATGTCGGTTGATTTGCCTTTAATGTTACAGCATAATCGCCGCCACCTTCCACGACGGACTCGACAATTTCAGCATAACAACCACCTGCATCAATCGTTACCGAAGTATCTTTGACATCCAATGTTTTCACCAATTTCGGAATGGTTTCGTACTCGCCGACCTCCTTGCCGTCCTCATTTTTTGTTGCGATTTGTCCAAGAGCAATGCCGGTTTCCGTGTCCCATGCCGAGACGGTGTGAAGGAGCGATTGACCTTTGATATTGTAACATCCGCGTGACGCTTTTCCGTCAATAGCAATATGCTTTCCTTTGTGTTTTATGGAGCCAAGTGTGTAACGATAAATATCTTCGAGTGATTCCGGTTTGAGTAACTGAAACACACGAAGAAAGGTGTCATGTGAAGGGATTCCATTTTCGAGAGCGAGAAATTTTTTGAGCCATTTGAGCTGAGCATTTCCGAAAGTTTCCATATCTGGATAGGAGTTGCCGCCGCACAGTACGGTGACGATAGCAATAAAAAGTATTTCATGCAGTGGAAAGTCACAGTGGCGGATTCGTGGATCATCGATTTGTTTTACGATTTTTACGAAATCGCAAACTGTTTTTTTTAGGTATTTTGTTTGGTTTAATTTTTTAACATCGTTTTTTATATGGTTTTTTGTTTGCTTTTTTGTTTGCTTTTCCATGTTACCTCCTTGTTAGAAAAGCGGATTTTACACTATTTTCAGACTTAAAAATATGGCAATTTCGCTTTTTCATGCGTTAGCCCTGGAGTGGTGAGTGGTCAGTGGCGAGCAAGAAGCGAAACACTCGCTACTCGCAACTCGCCACTTCTTTCGTGTGGATACGTTTGAAATGACGATAAGCTCGTAAAATTTTACGCAGTTTACCTGCTTCTCACATTTGCATTAA
>JBOFQC010000877.1:0-10581 GCA_051660725.1 Thermoguttaceae bacterium | reverse complement strand
TGCAACCAGTGGAGGAACGGGAAAATGCGGCAAGGCAGTATTCGGTGACGAAAACGATGCTGATTACGTCCAGCTCCGCAAAACAATCGAAAACGCTGTTGAAAAAGCTTGGAAGTTTCCGCGACGAGACCTTGAAACTCTGAAATAACCTATACGGCACGTGGTCAATATGTTGCAGTTTACTCGCTTTGCAAACCCTTGCTTTTCCCGCAGGGTAAAGCAAGGAAAACTGCAGTTCAATGACTACGCATGGAATAAATCTCAGCTTTTGTCGGTCGATTCCCGATAAAAGCTGGAATCTTCGGCCTCAGACTGGGTTTACGATGTAGTCGTAGCTTCTTTGAGTAATATGTCAAAATTTGTGCGTGTTTTCTTGGCCCAAACTTCCAGGCTTTCGCACCACTGTATTGCTTTTCTGTCGTTTATCGGGAACTCCACGAAATTTTTGGCTCGTGATTCCTTTGCCATTTCTCTTAGTTGCGCGGCAATATCAAACAACCGAAACGCCAAACCTTCCAATTTTTCTGGATTATATGTTTGTAAAGTCATTTTTTATAATGATTTTTTAAAATAAACAGTCTTTATTTTTAAATAATTTGAACAAATATTCTATATTTAATTTGTTCATGCGATGAAGCTAAAGCCTATAATCGTTTTATATACAACGCAATTTTGCGTTTTAGCATCCTAAAATAACGATTATACGGAATATGCCACTGCATTATGGTATTGTATACCGAAGAAAATGCAATATGAGAAAAAATTTTTAGTCATTTTTTTATCCATTTTTACTTTCTTGCAATGTTAACACCTGAAATTGTACGTAAAATCGTGTCGTTACTCGCAGAAAAAAAGATTTCGCAACGAGCAATTGCTAAAGCTTTAGGTGTAAGTCGAAGCACAGTAAACATTATTGCTCAAAACAAGCGTCATCTCAAAAGAAAAAATTGTTGCGAAAACGAACTCAGCGAATTTCCAGCAGGAAAGCCAAAAAGATGTCCGAATTGCGGAGCCAAGGTTAATTTTCCATGCCTTGCTTGCCTACTCAGAAACCAATCGAAGTGCCGCAACTGATTATTGCCGAGATTTTAGCTATACTGCGCCCGGCACAAACTGCATGTTTTCCAATTTAGGGTTAGCTGAGGATAATCAGTACCTAACATTAAAAAACTCGGGCAAAGAGCCGACCAACTGGAGGCGGAACACTTCACGCGAAGCGCACCGCCCATACCGGGCTCCGGTATAGGCTATTATGACATTTTCGGAAAATTTTTCAGCCCGGTTGTTTTAGCTGACATACTCCTGTGTTATAATACGTCTGCTGTGACAGGAAGAGTGAATATTGTCATGAATTCGCTCAAAAAACTGTGTTTTCATACTGAAACCCGGAACAGGTGATTTTCTCGGAGAGTACTCCTAGTTTCGGAAAAACAGGGCGACCAACGCAAAAACGTTTCAAAATTTACGCGAAGATCATAAATCTTACGTAGACAATTAGAGAACTGGTCGCAAACCAAATCGACTAAATCTGTCACATCCTCTTCTAGTTTATGACTATGTATTGTTGTTGAATAATACGTGTTATGCTGCACGTGGTCAATATGTTGCTGTTTACTCGCTCGCTTTGTAAACCTTTCTTTTCCCAAATGGTAAAGCAAGGAAAACGGCGGTTCAATGACTACGCATTGTATACCGTAGCACGGTATGGGCGGTGCGCTTCGCGTGAAGTGTTCCGCCTCCCTTTGGTCGGCTCTGTTCCCGAGTTTTTCAATGTTTGGTGCTGATTATCTTCAGCTAACCCTACATTGAAAAACATGCAGTTTTTACCGGGCGACAGTATATATATCTTTAGTATGCGTTTCGAGCCAATTCGCAAAAAATGAAAACTGCCTGCAAGCAATTGAATTCTATTTTTTTTCGTTCAATAATAAAACCGCCATTCCGGTTGATTTCTGTTTTGATGCTTTGTGCATCAGTTGCGTTCTTTTCTTCGAGCAACGCTTTTTTACACGCACAGGATTCGGATTCCAACCAGCTGGACATTAAATCTGTCCAACATGCGTTAAATGAAAGCCTCGGACAGGGGAAACACGTAAATGGTTGGCGCAATTTTTTTATTCTCACGTCAAGTTTTGCGGCTATTGGAGTCATTGTATTTGCATTATTCATACTTGAAAAACGATATAATGTCTTTGAGTATAAAAAAAGTTACAACAGTCCGAAAGGATTATTTTTCGAACTTTGTGCAGCACATGAATTTTCCAGGAAACAGTCCAAATTATTAGAAAAAATTGCCAAAGAGCTTCAGCTGGATAATCCAATACAACTTTTTATCGAACCGAGCTATTTGGTTACAGCAATTGACGAGAATCTCGTTCCAAAATCAATTGTTGAAATACGCAGGATATACGACGACCTTTTCAGTGACGAAATGGTGTCAAAAACAGGAATTGTTGGACAGGATTCGTCGTGGTTCGCGTGGACAGAAATAGCTGACAATCCGCACGCCGCAGAACTGGTAAGAGAGAAAAAGCCAACTTCCAACAGACAAGTTCCAGGCGTTCAAGACTCCTGGAAACCGTCATTAATTGACGAAATAAACCTGATAGCATCAGGAAAAACTCATGTAACCGAGACAAAGTACAAACCAACAGGCCCAAAACCAACAGAATCTGACAAACCTGGTAAGAAGTACACATCTGACGATTCCGGAACGGCAACTATTGCTTATAATCCATCAAAACGCGTGTAATAGTTCTCGGGAAGTTTATTTGCCGAACCAACTCGCAGTTAAAAACGGAAATCATTCTGGTGCCAGTCTGATACTAGAGAATATTATTCTGAATTGTGTTATAGACATAAATATTGAGTGAGTATATAATTATTACATGCACTTATTCAAAGTACCTTTATGTGCAGGGGCAGCATTGTAAAAAAGTTAGTTGTTTCAGAAAACGGTCAGTAAGGAACATGACAATGCGTAAAATTCGTAATTCATCGGCGTTCACTTTGGTTGAGCTGCTGGTTGTGATTGCGATAATCGGGATTCTAATTGCCCTGCTTTTGCCTGCCGTTCAAGCTGCGCGGGAAGCGGCAAGACGTATGCAGTGCACGAACCAGCAAAAACAAGTTGTGCTGGCAATGCACAATTACCACGATTCGTGGAATACATTCCCTTGGGGCACACGGGGTGATCAGTGGGGAACTTGGGCGGTGCAACTCTTCCCATTTATTGAGCGGGCGGCTTTACTTGATGGATATGATTTTAACATAAAATATCATCAGGAACCGAATTATTCACTACTCCAAAACTGCCGAATACCGACTTACTCTTGTCCGTCAGATGGCAAACATAAGTCGTCTTTTGACGGATTCGAGCATCACAATTACGTTGCCTGTGCTGGTCGGGAATGGGTGCATAACCCAACAATAATACGTAATCTTTGGGAAGGTTACGATCCGACGAACATATTGATTGACGGAGTCGTACCAGGCCGTGAATCACAGTACAAAGCGGTTTTCTCTGGAAGTAGTAACACAAGCGATATTTACGGATCAGGCTACTATTCGGCATATCCAAGAAGCGTGACAATTGCCGACATTTCTGACGGAACTTCGAACACGGTTGCTTTATCGGAAACAATTCAGGGCGTCACCGCGAGTTCTGACGGTATGAACGACTTGCGCGGCTTGATTTGGTGGGGAAACGCTTGGTTTTTCAACACTTCAGTAGAACCGAACACTACTGAACCTGACATCTTGCACGGGACTTTTGTCACGGAAACCATTTATAACAAAAAGCATCCGGTCAAAGCCCCAAACACTGATCCTAGCGCACCGGACGCAAACGCACTTCGTGCCGCAGCCCGGAGTTGGCACACCGGCGGCGTAAATTCCGGCAGGGCGGACGGCTCTATACGTTTCATGTCGAACAGCGTAAACTTGGACGTTTGGCGTGCTCTCGGCTCGACAAACGGAGGTGAAGCTGTTTCGGAATAGGTCTGAAACAGCTATACTTCTGCTAATCTTTTTGCTTTTTTATCCAATTTCAGCGATTTCGCCATGCAAATTTGAAATTCGGCGTATATTAGTCTGAAATTTTATCTTTTTGGGTAACCTCTCAGTTATACTGTCGTCCGGCAAAAACAGCATGTTCTCCAATTTAGGGTAAGCTGAAGATAATCAGTAATAAAACATTGAAAAACTGGAAAAAAGGAGCCGACCGATTCACGCCTCGACGCCAGGTCGCGGGAGGCGGAACACTTCACGCGAAGCAATTCACGCCTGAACGGCAGGTTCCTGCCCATACCCGCTCCGGTATAGGAAAACGTATTTTTTTCTTTCAACTTTGCTGGATACGCCATTTATACCGCAGCACTGTATTGCGGGAACCTTCCGTAGGTCGGTTTAGTTTCCCGTGATTTTGTTGGTTGCTTGTTATTGTATTCACAAATCCCGTTATTAGAAAATGTCAACTTAGTGACGTTGTACAGTTTATATAATGGAAATGTAGTGATTTGTAAAAAAATTTCGAGAATTCCTCTTGACGCAACATATAATTTGTCGTATCATTCATAAATGGAACGGACGCGTCCGTTCTGGTGTGATTTGGCTTCGTTTTCCTCAAAATTAGTTTATTTTACCTATTTTTACAAGACATGGCGACCTTAAAGGAAACATTAGACAGGCTTTTTGGTGAGAAAAAATCCGATTCATTGAGTCAGGATAAAAAAGAGGCGATTCTGAACGTTTCAATTAATGTGTTTGCGGAGTGCGGCTATCATAAAGCCGACGTTCAGGAGATCGCTAATAGGGCAAATGTCGGTAAAGGGACAGTTTATCGCCACTTTTACAATAAAGAACACTTGTTTTGGGCGGCAACTGTTTGGGTCGGTGAACGACTGCACGTTCTCTCTAGGCCGATAATCGAAAGCGACGAGAACTTCATCACGAAACTACGTAAGCTGGTGAAAGTTCGAGCGGATTTTTTTTATGAAAACCCTGATGTGCTTGAATTGTCAGCTTGGCAACGCGCAATGTTTCGCGGCACAATGCCGCCGGAAATAGGAGAATATGCTAATCGACACTTTTTTGAGCCATTTCACGTTGTTGTTCAGGAAGGAGTAAAACACAGTGTTCATCCTAAAGTCGAAAAACTTGATATTTTCGTCTTTTCAATGATATCGGCGATTCATGGCGCTCTTATGAGTTACTGCTATGTCAAAGACAGAATCAGTTTACATGAACATATAAACTGCGCCTTTGAACCAATTTTACGACAAATTGACTCTACCCCAGAATAGACACTTAACTTTTCTATAATAAGTAATGAAAACAACAATTACCAACAAGTTGATTATTTTGGTGTTAATTACACTGGCACCAGTTTGTTTGGGTTGTGGACACTCAAGTAAAGCGAACGATTACAAGACGGCGCTTGAAAAGATTTCCACGATTGAAAAAATCGACATTCAGACTGTTACGGTTCAGCGTGGCTCCATACAATCGGTTGCGAAACCGATTGGTACGCTTGCGCCTGTACATTCCACATCCGCTGCTGCAGAGGTGGAAGGACGGATCGTATCGTTTTTGCCGTCAACACACGCTGTCGAAACTGCGGTTAACGGAACTGCAATTAAGCGAGTTATCGGAATTGATATCGGCTGTGATGTTAAAGAAGGTGATGTTCTTTTTGAAATTGATCCTGTCAATTATGAACTTGCAGTAGAACAGACGCGTGCCTCGCTGAAACTTGCAGAGGCTCAGAAAGAGGAATATCTCATTCGAGGACGTCGTGAAGAAGAAATCACTCAGCTTAAAGCAAACGCCGAACAGACGCTTGCGCAAGTCAAACAATCCAAGGCTGAATATGAGCGTGTGTATAATTTGCGGGAAAGCAACACCGTTTCACAAGCAGAGTTTGACTTGGCAGAAGCCGCTTTTGATATTGCAAAAGCGGCGTACAAATCTGCGGATAGTGCTTACAAGTTAGCTGTTAAAGGGCCGAATGAACAACAAATAGGCGTGTACGATTCGCAAATCGTTTCTGCAAAGGCACAACTGAAAATCGCTGAGGAAAAACTGAGTCGGACGAAAATTCGTGCAAAATATGACGCCACTGTTACAAGACGTCATAAAGACATTGGCGATTACGTCAACGTCGGAACACCGGTAATCAGTTATGTTGATAACAAATTGCTCTTTGCCGACGTTTCTGTGCCGGAACCGATAGCTAAGGCAATTAACCGTTCCGAGTTTTCCAATTATTCTGACACCAGTCGTCAAGTGAAAGTTTACGTTACCGGCTTTGCAGAACCGGTGATTGGCAACATTGATCTTGTCAACCAGGTCATTGATGTGGATTCGTTTTCAAAACGAATACGTATTACGATTGACAATTCGGACGGAAGATTGACACCAGGTGGTTTTGTCAGAGCGGAAATTCCGATTCAATCGATGGAAGATGCGCTGCTTGTGCCAAAAGACGCCGTTATTCTGGTTGACGGAAACCATTTGGCATACGTATATTCCGGCGGAAAAGACAGTGGTAATGTACAACAAAGACGTCTTAAAGTCGGAATCATGAACGACACACATGTTGAAGTACTTGAAGGACTTAAGTACGGCGAAGAAGTGTCATGTCAAAAACTTTCGATTCTTGCCAATGGCATGGAAGTCGCTCGTTCTGCACGGAGAAACAACGCCATAAACTCTTCTTCGTTAATACTTTCAAAAACGGATGACGCCACCGGTTCAACGCAACGTTAAATTGTTCGCAGGCTTTGATAATTCCTGGGCTTCACCACGTTGAAGCGAACCCCCATTACGTTAATATGTATTGTAATAATGTATGGGGACTATTTACTGACGTTTTCAAAAATTTTGATACTCCACTTTTAAGACGAAGTGAAACTGAGTCCAAAAGTCGAGGACGCGCGAATTAAAGTTTGAGTAACCAGCTCAAAGTTTCTGCGCAGTTCAAAAAATTTACTGTTCGTTATACGGTTAGCTTTGCATCGTAAGACTTTTAAAAAGCCGAAGGATTGGCTTCGGTAAAAATACACATGAAAATAGCTGAACTTGCAATTGAACGTCCGGTCGGAACCGTAATGTTTGTATTAATCATGATGGTTTTTGGTGTCATGGGATACCGAAGTATCGGACTTGACTTTTTCCCGGATGTCGACGTTCCGTACGTCACTATAATGACGGAGTATATCGGTGCGTCACCGGAATCGGTTGAAACGGATGTTACCGAAAAAATCGAAGAAGCCGTCAGTACAATCAGCGGCATAAAAGCAATACGTTCCCAGAGTTATGAAGGAATGTCAATTGTTATTATCGAGTTTGAATTAACCGAGGATGTTGACGTCGTGAGTCAGGATGTACGTGACAAGGTGGCCAAAACCCGAGGCGATCTACCGAAAGACATTGAAGAACCGATTATCGAGAAACTTGATGTCACTGCGACACCGGTTATGTATATTTCCGTTACGTCTGAGACCGATTCGATGCCAACGTTATCCACGTATGTGGAAGAAGTTGCGAAGAAAAGGATAGAAAGCGTTCAGGGGGTCGGTAAGATTCGCATCCTCGGCCAACAGGAACGTAACGTACGTTTTTGGCTGAAAGCGGATAAATTAAAGCAATATAATATCTCGGCCAATGACGTTCTGGCCGCACTGGGGCAGGACAACATGGAGCCGCCAGGTGGTCGTGTCGAAACCGGCCCAAATGAATTGACCCTGAAAACAATGGGAAAAGTCGAGGCGGTTGAACATTTTAGGAATATCATTCTCACTGAGCGTAACGGTCACCAGATTCTGCTGTCGGATGTTGCCGAAATAGGCGATGACACCGACACGGTTCGTAGCTGGACACAATGGAATGGTCGGCCTGCCGTGGCTCTGGAAATTCAAAAGCAAGGTGGACGAAACACTGTTCAGGTGGCGAAAAACGTTCGTGAGCGTGTCGAAAAATTGGCCACTGAATTGCCGCCCGGTTATAAAATCGATATCGTGGATGACTTGTCGGAATTCGTGCAAACTTCTGTCGAAGAAGCCAACAGCGAGTTGGTACGTGGTGCCATTTTAACGATTCTGGTGATTTACTTTTTTCTACAAACAGTTAAAGGGTCACTTGTTGCGGCGGTTGTTATTCCTGCGTCGATTGTTGGAACGTATGCCATTATTCACGGGCTTGGCTTTACGCTTAACATGATGTCATTGCTAGGACTAACGGTTTCTGTCGGGTTGGTTGTTGATGACGCCATTGTGGTCTTGGAAAACGCTTACCGGCATATTGAAGAAGGAACGTCACCTCTTGCCGCAGCTTATAGTGCCATGAAGGAAATCGGGTTTGCGGTAATTGCTGTTTCGGCAGCCACGCTTGCCGTGTTTTTACCGGTTGGACTTATGGGCGGACTCGTCGGAAGATTCTTCGTGCAGTTCGCTATTACCGTTTCTGTTGCTATTACAATTTCAACCATTCTGGCAATCACACTTTCACCGATGATGTGTGGTCGCTTGCTCTCGAAATCTACCAAGCGGAAAAGCATACTGTTTAGAATTATCGATTGGTTCCTTGACAAAATCGAGGTTATATATGGAGTGCTGTTGACTCGTGCAATGAAGATTCGTTGGTGGGTGATGCTAGCCGCGTTGCTTGTATTTCTTAGCAGCGGATTGATACTACCTTTTGTTGGGCAGGAGTTTGCGCCAGAATCCGACGAATCGCAGTTCATGGTCAATTTCAAAGCTCCTGTAGGAACTTCGTTACAGGAGTCCGAGGCGATTGCGCTTGAAATTTCGAGACGAATGCAGCAGTTGGGGCCTGACGTCACCGATTTGTTTGCCGCAGTTGGTGCCAATGAACAGGGTGAAGTAAACCGCGGAGTGGTTCAAGTAAAGCTAACGAAAAAAGCCAAGCGGCAAATTGCGCTGACGCAGTTCGATTACGAAAGACTTGCACGCGAGGCGCTGAGCGACATGATGAAAGTCGACCAAAATGACCGAAGTGGAATCGAGATTAGTATTTCCGCAGTACCTCGTCTTGGCGGCGGCGAAAACAATTCGCCGATTAAGTTTATTTTAAGAGGTGGCGAACAAAAAGTCCTTGCTGCAACCGCAAATAAATTACAGGCACGGTTCGCTGAAATCCCCGGTATTGTAGATATAGCATGTAGTTATGACGATGGTAAACCTGAAGTAAACGTCATAATTGACAAAGAAAAAGCGTATAAACTCGGCGTGACGCCAACGGAACTCGGCTTTAACATAATGGGTATGGTTGGCGGACGAAAAATTTCCACTTACGAAGACCCGCAAAAGGGTAAAACGTATGATATCAGAATGCGGCTAATCGACGAAGACCGTGCGTCGGTTGAAGCAATACGTACACTGCCTATTAAAACGGCAAGTGGAAAAACGGTTGAACTACAGACTTTTGCTGATGTTGTGGAAACGCTCGGACCGGTCCAGATTGACCGCGAAGACCGTGAAAGACAGGTTACGATTTACATGAACATAAACAGGAATATAATAGACTTGAAAACGGCAAATGATAAATGCCTTGCGATATCAAAGGAGCCTGGAATGTTGCCCGAAGGGACCAGCGTCAAGCTTGGCGGCGAATCGGAACGAATGGCCGAGTCGTTCGGTTACATGCTCACGACGCTAATCCTTGCGGTGATATTGATTTATATGGTTCTCGCAATTCAGTTTGAAAGTCTTGCGCACCCGTTTACGGTTATGTTATCATTACCGCTTTCGATTGTTGGAGCGATTGGACTTTTGGCTATCACGGGTAAATCGCTCAGTATTTTTTCCATGATTGGTATCATCATGCTCATGGGACTTGTAACGAAAAATGCTATTTTGCTGATCGACTATGCGAACCTTCTCCGCCGCAAAGGAGTCAGCTGCATGGAAGCGATTCTCAAAGCGGGCCCTATTCGTCTGAGGCCGATTTTAATGACGGCGATTGCAACGATTGCCGGTATGGTACCGGTTCTCATCGGTGCAGGAGACGGAGGCGAAACACGTTCGCCAATGGGCGCAGCGATTATCGGAGGCATGATAACCTCGACGGTACTTACGTTGATTGTGATACCTGTTGTGTACACAATTGTTGATGATTTCGTCGGATATATAAGCAGAAAAATTGGTTATAAAACCGAGCTGATCGATTATGAAGCTATAAAAAAGACTATTTAAAGTTCTTTCAAATTATGGTTGTTTCAAAAATTTACCCTTGACTTTCCAGACGAAGTGAAACGGCGTCAGAAAAAGTCGAGGGTTATTTTTTTGAAAGCGTTAATAAGTGTTTCACAAATTCATTGCCAAGCTGCTGATTCATACATCTTGGAAGGAATGTTCGAAGTCAGTTTCTTCTTGTTTTAGTAATTTCATACAGTAGTTTGTTGCCAATCTTATAATAAAACGGGTTCATCCGACAAGTGTGTACCTTTGAATGTAACCAGTTGAGTAATGTATTGTATTTTCCGGGAAAAATGTAGTTTGGAGATCAAAATCGCTATTAACAAACCCAAGCAAGTAAGTTATCAAAACCGAACCTCAGCTC
>JBOFQC010000876.1:0-2529 GCA_051660725.1 Thermoguttaceae bacterium | reverse complement strand
GTCCTTATGAAAAGCGGTTGATACGAACATCGTCAATAGCGGATTGGAGCGTGTTGATTAACCCCATAAATCCAGCCGGTTAATTTATGGCGAAAGCCTTGATGTCCTCTGAAACAATTGTTTTGAATCTGAGAAGTTGTTCATCGGGCGACAAACTGTCCTCTTGAATATATTGCGAGAAATACCAATTTGCATCACTTGCAATATATTTCCGGTAAAACGCAGTCGCACTCAGTGTTAGTAAATCGTTTTTGATTGTGTTAATGCTAAAATCCATCCTTACACCTATTTTTGTAAAATGAAACACCTGATTGCTTTCGCAATTTCATGTGCAAGCACACAAGGAACCCCGTTGCTTATCAATTTGAATTTTGCAGAAAGGCATATTTCCTTTGGCATAACATATTCTTCTGGAACTGTTTGGATTCTCATTGCCTCACGCACAGAAATCCGGCGGGGCTCTGAAGGGTGAAGATGAACTTCTCGGTTGCCATACCATGCCGTGGGACTGTAGCGATAGCGATGCAACCGCTTAAATGATCGCCCTGATACGTCTCCTTCCATAATTTCTTGAAATTTTTTAGAATACGGCTCAAAATGTTCATCCCCGTTAGGCATCCGAATACTTTTCGTGGGATTGTTAAATGCGTACCACACCGTGAGTTCTTTTGGAATACTTTGTGAACATTTTGGGGAGCCACCAAATTTGTCTTGTGTTGGCCAGGAAAATGAAATTTTGGCATTGGGATATTTTGGCGTTGGCCAACTAAACCAACCGATTTCTTTACTTTCCAATCGTCGCTGCAGTATCTTTGTAACGAACTCCCTCTTAAAACCTATTAAAAAGAATCGTTCCCGATTTTGTGGAACTCCAAAATCCAGCGCATCAAGGATTCTATAATCGAGGACGTAATTTTTTTGGTAAAGTTGTTTCATCTGTTCATAAAGAAACGCTCGGTGCTTACCAAATCGGTAGAGTCCAGATACATTTTCTAACAGGAAGAATGTAGGGTTCAGCTTCACAATTTGCTGAACAAAGACACTCGTTAAGTAACCATTTTTTCCTGTGCCTCCGGCATGTTTGCCGCCTTGACTAAAATCGGGACAAGGTGGACCTCCAATCACTCCCCAAGTTGACGGGACCACATTTCCAAAAGATTCCCTAAGAATTTCGCAAGAAGATAAATGAGCGATGTTAGCATGGTTATAAATTTGAACACATTTTTCCGTACCCATCCGACTCTTCAATGCGGACATTCCAGTAGAATAAATTTCCGCAAATTGAATGTTTAACTCATTGGTCCAAATAATGTCAAAACCTGCCAGTTCAAATCCAATATCCAGAAATCCCCCGCCTGTAAAAAATGAAATAATCGGAGTGTGCAACTTAGTGGATTCCGGCATAAGCGATTGTTCGGCAGCACAAAAAACTACATTTAATAAAACAGCGTTAGGATAGTATAAGGCATTATGCCAAAATGACAATGAGAAATTACTTTTTCCAAAAGCTCTTTTTCTCCAAATAAAAAATTTAGATATTTGATATTCAGTATATTACCCTTTTCCGAAAGTACAATACCCCCGTAAATCGCGTGCAACCCCAAAAGCCGTATCTGAAACTAGAGCGACTTGGTTATGCGTATTACATTATTGCTATATTCAATTCCGATGACCGTACCTGAAAGATTTTTTGTCAATTAACCGCACAGCTCTGTATACCGTTTTCTACATTGTGCAAGAGCTTTTTACATTTTCCCACTTCGCCGACAAGGCCCCACAAAGCGACCGTGTTGTGTGATCGGCAACTTCTTGGGCAACGGGCCAAAATCCCACTTTGAAACCCACACGTGGCAAAACACGGCGTTTGGGCCGAAAACGAGAAAAACCCCGCTCCGAACTTATCGAAACGGGGTGAAAGTGGAAAAAGTGAAGCCTGGCGTAACAATTGGGCCGCTCAATCCTCGCCCGGCAGCATCACGGTAATGACCGGTTCCATGTTGTCGCCGGGACCAATCACGGCTTTGAGTGAAAGTTTCTTCGGGTGCTTCGTTTTGCCGTCGCGGGGAACGCAGGCAACTGAAAACATAACGGTATCACGACCGCCGCCCGCCTTCGCCGCGAAACGTAACATCGTGAGTAAATCCCACATGCGGCCAACTTGGTCTTGTGGTGTTTGACGTTTGGAATCTTCGTCGCTCCAAGCAATACACGATTCCCAAACTTCGAGTATAATTCCGACCGGGACGGTAAACCCGATTTCGCGGGCGAGTTTCTCCGGCACGACGATGAGCAGCCCATCGTCGATCATGTTTTGGCGTGAATACGAATGAATCATATCTGCGTTTTCAAAAAAGTTTTCCATATTATTCTCGTGAGATTAAAGGTGTCAAGAAATAGTAAAGGCCCCTTGCGGGGCTGGTTGATGCTTTTGGTGTCACGGTCGGTGTCAGAGGGCGAATCGAACGAAGTGAGCATGAGCCTACCGCCCACCGGGGCTTCCCGGTCCCGGCAGGGCGTTTATGGCCGCCG
>JBOFQC010000875.1:0-3863 GCA_051660725.1 Thermoguttaceae bacterium | reverse complement strand
CGAAGAAAGACTCCCGGTGTCAACCTCAATACTCGGTCTCGCAGCTGGTGCTGCATTTGCCCGGAGTTATGACGCCACTGCAACTGACACCACGCAAACTGCAGAGTACCGGAATTATACGGCAAATAGTAATCCCACTTCCGACTTGGATGCCTTAACTGAAATCCAGCTCGACGCCTTGTCGGCCCAGCTCGGAACAATTGATCCGGAAGAGTCGACCAGTGAAAACATTTACACAGCAAGAGACAACGACACAACTCCTGAAATCACAAGCATTTTCGACACGGAAAGCAGTGTAGGTTTAACGCAACAGTTCGGCGACGATTTGCTTTTTACACAGGATGGATTGTTTAACCAAGATTTCCATGTTGGCATATTTGATTATCAACCAGATACACCATCGTGCGTTATTGGTCCTGATAATGCCAGTTCAAATGCTTCGACAAATGGGAATACAAGCGAATCGGCAAACCTGAGCATCGGTGGTGCCAACGTGACACTATCAGATGAAGTGCCGACAAACAGACCTGAGTCGAATAACGATTTTTATCTGCGAAATGCCGATGAATTGGGATATTCCGAACTCCCTAACTTCGGCACAAGCGACGACAGTGGACCAAGTTACGCTTGCGGTTGCGGGCCTGGTGGAGGTACATCAACGGGAGTAAAAATCAGCACCGCGTGCTTATATGGTGGCTACACAATTGCGAGTGCATGTTCTGATGGCAGCATGCGTGCATCATGGAACTCATCTACAAGTCAATATACATATTTGCCGAGTGATCAAAAGTATTCAATTTTACAAGTCGATAATATTAGCAAATTTACGACGACATATACATTGACTGCAAGCGCAACCTTCGAAATTCAGTACACATCAAACAAAGCCGACGAGACAGGTAATGTAGCTGCAGATTACTGGACGAGTGAAACAACAGGCAATACCGGAACAACAACAACGAAAGTCTTCACGTGGACCAAACCAGCGGGTGTGAAAAACGAAGATGCACACCGCGAGTTTACATTCAACTATATTGTTAATGGTGCAGCAGAAATGACGTTTTACGTAACTGTTGTATGTGACACTGTGACACCTTCGTGGCAATCCAACTTGGGTGGGAATCCCGCAGAAAACGGTGGTGGTGTCAGGGTGTTTCCTGAAAAACCAACTCCGACTTCAACGGTACAGAATACGGTGAGTTTAAATTTTAATGTAAACTATGCCATAGCAATGGATAGGGTTATGTACTTTAAAATTCTCGACCCAGAAAATTATGCCAATATAAAAAATGGCACCAGTTCACAAACGTTTAATGGTGGCGATAACAATTGGAAACCAGCGAACTTGTACGGTAAAATTATCGAGGTAACAATACCAGCGGGCAAGAAAACGGCGCCATACACGCTGACGATATCGGACGGATACGCAGGCGACAATTTTATCGTGGCGGCATCGTTTACGAAAGCCCGGGTGGAAGCGGCGAAGCTTGGCACCACGTTGACAACATGGAACAAGTTGGACCAGCCCGCTGCCGACACAGATGTCAAGCAAACCTCACTCCTCACCGTCTGGCGAACGCTCTGGATAGAACTCGACCAAATGGCAATGCCAACCGCCACTGCCGCAGATGGGTTTGACCCGGCGAATCAAGGCAACGGTAACGGCCAGTGGAATTATACGGTACCAACGCCGGAACCAACCGATTTTGATGTTTTATTCCAGCCGCAAAAACCGGATATATCGTTACTTACAACCGCAATGGTAGCTGCGTGTATAACTGTGAAAGAGATTGACCAAACAGATTTCATCAATTTTAATCCTACGAATTGGATAACGAATGATAGTCAAACACAAGCTGCTGGTACATGGGATACAACTACGCCATTTGTGCATAATATGGGAAAAAACTTTCAAAACGTTAGTGCAGCATGCCGCGATATTCCACTTGCTCAAGTGACGCCGTCGTTTTGGCTTGTACATGGTATCGGAGCGTATGAAGACGATAGAGCTAGCGGACTTGCTACTTTTACATCAGATGGAGGCTCATTTTACATTTTCGCAGAGTCTATTCGTGGTGTCGTTTCGAAATATATTCCACCAGCCAACAATCCAAGTCAAAATTTTGTGGGTGGAGTATCTGGGCAAATTGATCGCGCAACATACCATGAAGTCATGCATTTTTTTGGTCTTACCGATGTTTTCGATGTTAATGCTATTTACTCATATTTATATATCAACCAATGGTATGAAGGGTCGATAGAAGATTTCTTAAACCAATTGAACAATGATTACAATGGTAATGTGCACATATTCATTAGTAACGAATTTTCAATGCTCTCTGGGTATTTGTTGATACATTACGCTGATGATCCCAATCAAGGCATAATGAACTACAATAGCGGCAACTTTAGTTCGCAAGACAGCATACTACTAAAACCTCACCAAATTAAACAAATTCAAAGTACGGCAAAGCCGGAGCCTTTCTTTTAATTCGCAAATAAAATATTACATAATAGGAGAATAATATGTTTACATTTCTAACATTTTTGATGTTGTTTGCGCAACCAGTTGATGCCGAGGAATTACAGACTTATATCAGGACACCCCAAACACGTGAGGTGTCAATAAATGGACAGACGAAAACAGTTGTATCAAATATCGACATTGCCTGCGAATTTTTTCCCAAGCAATTGACCGTTGGGGATATGATGTACGTAAAAATAACGACAAAAAATATTACCGATGAGCCATTGGAATGTTTTTTTGGCGATGGGACATTAGGCAGTGATAGGTTTATTTCCGCAATTATAGCAGATATAAACGCCTCGAATGGATTTGGCAGTGGAAAATCAGATGTAATAATAATTAGTAGGCCACCAATATGTACATTTGGTCCAGAACCAAAGCCCCAAAAAACTTTACAGCCCAATGACACGATGGTGTCAGGTCCGCAGTGTTTTATCTTGCCACTCCCAGAGAATTTCGATCATAAATTATGGACATGGGACGATCTTACGAAAGAAGAAAAAATACTAATTACAACAAACGTGTTTTTGTCCACTTTCGATCCTGCTTCGCAATCACTTGGTAACAAACGTCATAATGCCATACTGATATTGCAGGAGCTAAAAATCAAACCCCGCCAAAAAGAAGAGCTTAATCTGATCAAGAAATGGTATGAGAAGACAAACAAATTTTCAATTGGTTCGACGCCAGATTCTCCGACAGCAGTTCAGTGGCTGGAATTTGAGGAGAAACTTACTCCCGGTACGCTTCGAAACTATATTCACATGGTTGGCACCATTGTTAAAATCAAAAAAACCGAAAACACGGAGGAACGTCAAAAGTTACTTGACGAAATGTCAAAATGGACAGATGAACTTAATCCACTTGAAAAAGAAGGACTTACAAAATTAGCTGAAAAACACATACCGGAATTGAAAACGACGAAGTGAAAAAATGTCTCGCAGACGCAGTGATGTGAAATTCTTCACGAAAATTTTCGTTGTATACCCAACACAGTAAAAACTTAACCAATGCCCGACGCAGAATTTAACGACGCATTAGCTTTGCATCGGGCAGGTGACCTTGTCGGTGCGGCGGTTCAATATCAGCGTGTACTGGATGCAAATCCCAGTCATGCCGGAGCGCTGCATTTTCTTGGAATGATCTACCTGGCTCAAAATGAGCCTGAAAAAGCCGAGCCTCTTGTGGCAAAATCGGTTAAACTCGAACCGAAAAAAGCAACGTATCAAAATAATTATGGTGTCGTTTTAATTGAGATTAAGCGTTTCTCAGATGCAAAATTCGCCTTTGAAACAGCTCTTTCTATTAATCCAGAATATGTCGATGCTCTCGTAAA
>JBOFQC010000874.1:0-2771 GCA_051660725.1 Thermoguttaceae bacterium | reverse complement strand
AACGAGTGAGGAACTCGCGTCAAGAGTTGCTGAAGACTTGCTTAAAATTAACGGAGTGGTGTCAGTTGTTCGTAAAACAGGACGAGCAGAACTTGACGAACATGCCGTGCCTGTTAATATGTCCGAAATGCTTTGTACTTTGGACTTGGAGTCGGGAAGAAATATTGCTGATGTCTTTGCGGATATTGACAAAGTTATTTCACAGGATAATATGCCGAGTGGTATTGTCGCCTTTTACGACCAGCCGCTTCAACACTTGATTGCGCATTTGCGAACCGGCACCAGATCGAAAATCGCTATAAAAGTACGTGGTGATAATCCGATATTGTTGCGACGCCGAGCAATGCAAATTCAGCGTTTGATTGCCGACATACCGGACATTGGCAATCCGCGTATTGATCCGCCTCAAAAAGATATTCCTCAAGTCAGATTAAAGCTAAAGCGTGACATGCTGGCAGCTTATGGTTTGACTCCAGAAGACATTAACAAGCTCGTTGAGACCGCGATGCAAGGTGTCGTTGCCACGAGAATCCTTGAAGGAAACACGTCAAAATTGGATAGTTCCGGAGACAATAATGGTAGTGACACCACGAAAATCGTAAAAGGCAACCAAACAATCGACGTATTACTTAGAGCGGAGGACAATTACCGCGAAAACCTGAAAAAATTCTCGCAGCTTCCTATAAGAACACCAAGTGGGACTTTGATACCACTTTCGTTGGTTGCGGATATTGACGACATGGCAATTGGTCCGAATCGGATTGATCATGAAGCTGGTCAAACCCAGATAACCATTCAGATGAATCCCGGCGTTCGTGGTGCCGTTGACGTTAAAAACGACATTGACAAAGTCCTTGCGCCTCACATGAAAGAATTGACCAGTGACGGGGTTTACATTGAAATGACAGGTCTTTTCCAAAGCGAGCAGGAATCGTCGCGGCAATTGGTAATCTTATCGGTGGTGTCACTGATCGGTATTTTTGTCGTACTATACCGAATGTTCGGCTCTGCAAACATGTCGTTACAAGTCATGTCAGCACTTCCACTTGCGCTAATTGGTGCAGTGGCGGCAATTGTAATCACAGGACAGGCTCGCTCAATTCCGAATCTGATCGGAATGATTTCGTTATGCGGTATCGCATCTCGAAACGGTATTTTGATTATTGACCATTACTTTCATCTGGTTCGCTACGAAGGGGAGTCTTTCACGAAAGAGATGATAATCAAGGCCGGCAAAAACCGCGTGGCACCGGTACTGATGACGACGTTAACCGCAATGTTGGGACTTTTGCCGATTACGATTTCGCCGGACACACCGGGACGAGAGATTTTGTATCCGATTGCTACTGTTATTGTAGGCGGACTTTTCACGTCAACGTTAATGGAGTTTTTCGTTCGACCTGCACTGTTCTGGGTGTTCGGGCGAAAGACTGCTGAAAAAATGATCGAACATGAACGAACAGGTAACGCAAGAATCGAAACGACAAAACTGCGTTAAATGTAGTATTGTAAACGACGCCGAGTAATTTTTTTACCAGAAGGCGGATATCTCGGCCACTAACTTAGTTTTTTAATTTGTACTGAACAGAAAGGAAAAAAATGAAAAGCAACACTATTTACACTTTAACAATTTTAGTAATCTTTGTCGCAGCATCGCTTTCAACCGGATGCAAGAAGCCTAACGAAAAGGGGGATAAGGTGGCGTCAACCTTTACGCAAAATGGAAGTGGAGACGCTCATGCCACTATGCATAAAACCAAGTATAATGAGGTACTTGTAGAATTTCCTGGTCACGCATACGCAATGGAAATTATTGACGCAAAAGAAACTACTGGTCTGGTATCAGCATTTCTTACAGATGCGCACTTTGATCCTGTTGAAGTTGACACCCAAGAAGTCCGCTTAAACTTTATCGTTGGTGGAAAGCCGAAAGTATTCACGCTCGTTCGTGCACCGCAGGAAACAGGCAAACCAGCTACGTTCACATTAACGGATATGGAACTTGCCACCCTAAACTGCGAAGGTTGGGAAGGTGAAGCGACCGCTTCAGTAGAGATAAACGGCACACCTTACAACGCTAAACTGGAGAAACTTAATAGCGGTGAAGCGCATGCTCACTAAGAATCGGAGATAAAAACCGCATGCAAGAATAAAGGCCTGCGTATAAAATACTTTCTCGTTCACGTTTGTGAATTCGTGTCTTCAGTGTTTTTTTGTGGTTCATTATTAATCACTAAATACACTAAAGACGCGAAATACTAAAAACCCAACTACAAATTCGACAACGGTTTATCGTGCCAATGTGTAGGACGATAACGAGTTTAATCTGGCCATTCTTTGGCGAATTTGCGGTTGATGATGAAGAAGATTAGAAAGTTTCTTCCAATCGAAATCATCAGCACCTAGCGCATCGTGGATAGCCATAATATTTTCCCAGTCGTCTTCCTGATCGCATGTCAAGCGTATGTCAATGCGGTCAAGCGCAGCTGGGGCCGGAAGTAATTCGACATTGAAAACGTCTTGGTTGTCCAGAAAAAAACAACCGGGCAACTGTCGGTGTACTTCATCTTCTGCATTTGTCACAGCCTTTTTTAACGCTGTCGTTTTATACCACTCCGGAAACAGTCCGAACGGACGCCCTGCAGCAAAGTACTCGTTCATGAATTGGTACGCTGCATAATGACAGTCAGGTTCAGCCCTCGCAAGGATGACAAGCTGTTCAATCAGCGTCGGATCCAAAAACGGCCAATCCGCTCCCAAGAAAACACACG
>JBOFQC010000873.1:0-11085 GCA_051660725.1 Thermoguttaceae bacterium | reverse complement strand
CCAATTCAACGTTTACAACTGGTGTCGGTACTGTTAATGTGATAAATGGCACCACTACTTCGACAAGCATAACCGGTCTTGCGGCGAATACGACTTATTACGTCCGTGTCTTAGCAAAAGGCAACGGCACCACTTTCACCGATTCGGATTACTCAGTGTCGAAAAATGTGAAAACACAACAAATCGCGGTTGTTGTAGATAATGTTGATGATACTCGCAGCACAGCTAAAAATATTATATTTGTTAATGACTCTTTTGTGTTTACTGACAAACTTGGTGAAGGTCCGCAAGGGGCCAAGGATGTTGACATGTATAAGTTTGAAGTAACACAAGAAGATGTCGGCAGAACGTACACGTTTACAACATCACAACCAAACGGCGGTTTAATGGTTGATACATACCTGCGTATATTTGATGCCACAAGCACAGGGACCGCTACTCATCTCGCTTATAACGATGATTACACAGGCGGAGGACGTTACTCGCGAGTTGTTTGGACACCAGCGACACCAGGTATATACTATTTAGGTGTAAGTACTTATGCAAACCGCACGTACAACCCGAATGTCGCAGGTAGTTCTACAGGAAATGGCACGAAAGGAGATTACACATTAACAGTTTCCAGAACTGAACTTGCGACTCAAAGCGAGCCTGGTGACACCATATCTGCCGCTCAGGAAATAATTTTCACTAATAATAAATTCAGCTTAACTGATGAGATAGGTAACGGACCAAGTGGAAGCAAAGATGTTGACATGTTCAAACTCATTGTGTCTGCTGCCGATCTTGGTAGAGAGTACACGTTTACAACATCGCAACCCGTTGACGGAAAAATGGTTGACACCTACTTGCGGTTGTTCAACTCAAACGGTACGCAAGTTACTTTCAATGACGATTATGCAAAAACGCTGTATTCTCAACTTGTCTGGATTCCAACAACTGCAGGTACTTATTATATTGGCGTATCTTCTTATGAAAATAGAACATACAACTCTGGAACTGCTGCATCCGGTCCAGGAGGAAAAGGAGGCGATTATACACTTGAAGTAACGCGAACAAATGTGTCGTTGTCTAAACTTGGTATGCCAACACTTGGCGCGGTCACGGGAATAAGTTCGTCAGCAATTTCCGTAGCGTGGAGTGCAGTTTCCAATGCAAGCGGATACACGGTACAATACGCGACCAATTCGACTTTCACGGCTGGTGTCGGTACGGTGAATATTACTTCCGGTGTCACAACTTCGACAAATATTTCCGGACTATCTGCCAATACAACATATTACGTCCGTATCTTGGCTAAAGGTAACGGCACCACACACAGCGATTCGGA
This sequence comes from Thermoguttaceae bacterium, assembly GCA_051660725.1. GTDB lineage: Bacteria > Planctomycetota > Planctomycetia > Pirellulales > Thermoguttaceae > JAVBSX01. The sequence goes on along the minus strand of JBOFQC010000873.1, from coordinate 9,755 downwards.
TTATTCCGCTGCTAAAAGCACGAAAACCGAGCCGGCGAATACATTTGTAGATAATGTAGGTGACACCAGAACCACTGCTAAAGAAATTTCGTTTGTAAACAACAACTTCACTTTTACCGATAAACTTGGTGAAGGTACTCAAGCAGCGAAAGATGTTGATATGTATAAGTTTGTTGTTGCAGCTGCCGACATTGGCAAGACCTACACGTTTTCTACTTCAAAACCTGACGGCGGCACCACTGTTGACACCTACCTGAGATTGCTTGATTCAGTAAGTACGGGCACAGCTGTACACCTTGCGTATAATGATGACATTGCCTCAGGTAATCGCTATTCACAATTAACGTGGAAACCAACAACAGCCGGAACATATTACATTGGTGTCAGCACGTACGGTAACAGAGCTTACAACCCGAATATAGCAGGAAGTGCAGTTGGAAATGGTACGAAAGGTGATTATACGCTGACGGTAACCCGAGCTGGTACAGCGTCCCTGCAAATGACTACTGCTGTGCCAGACGTAATTGGAAATTCATTTGAAAATATCGCCAACGTCACTTTGTCCGAGAATTCTTTCAAAACAACGGACAGAATCGGAGACTCACCGTTAGGAAACAAGGAGGTAAACATGTTCCGCTTGGTCGTGACTTCGGATGATATCGGGAGAATTTTTACGCTTGCAGCTTCACGTCCTGATGGCGTTGCAATATTTGATACTTACTTACGTTTGTTCGATGCAAATGGAAACGAACTGGCGTACAACGATGATTTTGCTGGCACAAGATATTCCCAACTCGCATATTCATTTGATACGGAAGGCTCATACTACATCGGCGTAAGCTCTTACGGCAACCGGAGATACGACCCTCAATCAAAGACATGCGGAGCAGGCGGAACAACCGGCGAATATGAACTCGCAGTACTTCGCGGTGAAGTTTTGGATCGACTTTTATAGAATACAAATTGTAAGCGGTATACCGAAGCCCGGTATACTTGCTTACGATTCATGTGAGTTGATCCGGCGATGTTCCCAAGTTTTCCAATGTTTGATAATTCGATTCTTTGCTTACCCCGCATTGGAAAATATGCGTTTTTGCCGAGTGGCAGCATAACAGCGAATAAAAAACGGCAGGGGCGACCAAAAGAACCTGCCCCATTCTTGCTCAGCACTGCCCCATGCCGTATGATAATCGTATCAGAATTTTAGTCGCAAGTCAATAACTTATAAATTATTTAAATCGTTTCATCATTTCGCTCAAATTGTTGATGTCTGCATTAAGTTCGTTTGCAACGCCAGCCGTTGTTGTCGCGGTTTGCGAACTTTGTTGCGTAACATTTTCGACCACTTTCAACGTGGTGTCGATTTTTGAAGCTGCTTGTGCCTGTTCTTTTGAACTTGTTGTAATTCCTGACACAAGAGCACTTACTTTGGACACCTGTTCCGAAATCGCGTTCAGAGCGTCAGAAGTTTGCTGTGCAATTTGAGCACCGTCTTCAATCTGTTGGTTGCTCTTTTGGATAAGCGCTTCTGTCTCTTTTGCTGCCTTTGCACTTCTGGAAGCGAGGTTTCGTACTTCCTCGGCAACAACAGCGAAACCTTTTCCGTGATTTCCGGCTCTGGCAGCTTCAACAGCGGCGTTAAGAGCTAACAGGTTGGTTTGGAACGCAATCTCATCAATTGTATGAATGACTCGCTGCGTATCTTTCGCATTTGAGCTGATTTGACTCATTGACTCGATCATTTTGTTCATGCGGGCACGTCCGGTGTCGGCGGATTTTGCCGCTTCTTCGGTCAACTTATTGGCTTCTTCGGCTCCCAACGCGTTCTTTTCCGTCTGTTCACGCATCTTGTTCATGTCCGAAGTGATTTCCTGCAGGCTTGCCGCCTGTTCCTCGGAACCAGCCGAAAGCCTTGCAGAATCGTTTGTTATAAGCGACATCTGCGAAACAACTTTGGAAATCACTTCTTCGACATTGTGAGCCAACTCGATCACGTTGTCGCGGTCTGTCACGTCCTTGAAGAACTCAACCATACCGTTTCTGTGTCCACCTCTATCCAGAATAAAGTCGGAGAAAATTTCCCAGCTCGCGTCGTCGAAGTTCACGTGGAACATCTCTTGTTTTTTACTTTCGAGTAATTTCAAGGCTTTTGAAACCTCGTCGCCCCAGATCGAATCGTGAGACTGGCCAACGCACTCAGGTTCCGATTTTTTCAGAAGCTGTTTCGCGGTTTCGTTCAGGAACGTGATCTTCTTTTCGTTGTTTACAACGGAAATCGGTGCGTGAACGGTGTCGAGTATTTGCCTGTACCAGTGATCTTTAGCAAACACCGCCTTGTTTACGACGTTTGCAAGCACAAGTCCGACAATTAAGCCGAAAACCGAGACGACTAAACCGACAATGTATCCTTTATATATTGAACTAACGGAACTTTTTTCCGTGGAATCTTTACTTTCTTTCATCTGCGAAACGACGCTATTAATTGCTTGCGTCGCTTCTTCACGGGCTTTCATAACCTGTTCTTGTGGAACTGCAACGATTACAGTCCATTTCTTTTCGAAGTTTCCGATTTGGACCGGAACGTGAACAACTTCATACACGGTTTTCGGCTTATCGCTTTTGGCAATGTCGCCCAAAATCGTAGTACTTGTGTAAAGTGCAAGCTCCTTCTTTTCAAGGAACTTAGACGTTTCGGCAAGCTCTGATATAGATGAAATAACCGGCTTTTTCTTGTCTTCGATTTCGTTGCCTTTCTCGTCAACTTCACTCTTTGACCATTCTTTCTTTGGATGTGTAACAAATTTATTGCCTGCACTGACAAGCATTGCAACTCCACTACCCAGCGGTTTGTAATCAGTGACGATTTTGGTCACGTCATCCATGCGTATGTCAACACCGACAGCACCGATTACTTTACCGTTGAATCGCAAAGGTATCGAAAAAGTCGCAATTTGGACATCTCCATCATAATACGGCTCGGTGATATATTCTTTTTCAGATTTAAAAGCACCAAGATAATAATCGACATCCTCTTTTTTCCAATCGTCAATTATACTTTGGACAATTTTTACTTCTTCTTTTCCTCCTTCTTTTTCCTCTTTTTGTTTATAGAACCACGGGTAAAAAACACCAGTGGAAACATATTTTTCCGGCGGAATAATAAGAATCGCACCCTCATCGACTTTTTCTTTGCCGACAAAAGCAGCGTCGTTTCCGTCAAATTGATTCGGTTCCCAGCCGACCCAGATCGCTTGCATGTTCGGATTCAACGAAAGAACATCTCTAATAAGAGAGCAAACGAATTCACGGTTTGGCTCTTCTTCGTTTTGTTCGCAGTACATCTTGTACGCAATAAGAGTGTCTGCCAATGTTTGCGCATAAGAAAGCGACATTTCCATTGTGCCTTCGACTTTATTTGCGATTTCTTGCGTAACGGAGAGAATCTGTTCGTTACCCGATTTCGTCGTAATATTAATAACGTCGTCTCCGAGAGACGGATTCGCTGGTTTTTCTTTTACGTCAGCCGGTGTAATCTCAACTTGGTGTATAAAGTTTGAGAGGGCGTTTTGCGTATCTTTTGACAGAACACGCATGTCACTGGTCAAAAAATACGTCGTAGATGCGGCAATCAACACCGACAAGATGATAATTCCCACTACCAAAATTCGGCTAGTACTCATAGTGAAACAAAATGTTAAAGGAATGTTTTGGCTATACCGGAGCCCGGTATGGGCGGTGCGCTTCGCGTGAAGTGTTTCGCCTCCCGCGACCTGCCGTCGAGGCGTGAATGGGTCGGCTTAATTTTCCGTGATTGTGTTGGTTTAATCGTAATTACATTCACAAATCACGTAATTGGAAAATGTCAACTTAATGACGTTGTACAGTATATATTGTAACATTAACCCCAGAAACTGATTGTTTTTCTGGGAAATGGCAACTTTTAGGTAAAAGATACGACACAATTGGCAAACTGTCAAACGGAAACGGTCCGATTAAACCGGTTTGGCAAAAATAATTGCTTGCGTAGTTTGTTTTTGTCGAGTAAAATGAATTAGTTAGGCAAGGTCGCCTTGGAGCACTGCTCACAAGTTGTCCAACAATTCACAAATGCAGTTCATTATAACAGCCGGAAAGAAGCGAGCCGCCAACGTTAGTTGGCGAGTAGGGTATTCGACGTTTTTCCGGCTGCCCGTCATTACGGGTGGGTACGCCTCCATTCCGGCTGTTATGGAGCGAATAAATGAATAATATTTATGTAGCAATGTACTAGTGAGCATAAGTCAATAATTTCTAGCTGATAAAATCTAATGAAATCGCTAAAAATACTTTTTTTATTCTTTCTGATAATATCAGTAAAGCCTGTTTTTGCGCAAGAGCCTGCTGAAACGGTAAAATCTGCCCCCAAAACTGCAGCTGAACTCCGCGCGGAACGGGAGGAAAAGCGAAAAAAACAAATAGCTGAAAAAGAAACCAACAATAATAAGACAGACAAATCTGAATCCTCGGCTGAAAAATCAGAAATAAATATTTCTAATACGGCAACCGCGGAACAAGAAAATGATTCTGGAGACGTGGCAAATGTAGCTGAGTCACAAAAGTCGAACAAGCAAAAAAACACGAATCAATACGATTATGTGGAAAAAGAGGACCAAGCCAGACCGAAGCAGAAATTACTTCTTTCTCCAGATAGAACGGCTCTGCGTCCAATCGAACAAGCGAAACAGCTGATCGAACGTGACAGGTTGCAAGACGCGGTTCAACTTCTCGGCTCGGTACTTGAAGGAAATGAAGACTTTTTCATTGAACCTGATTCGTTATTTAAAAAAGAAGAAAACGCAACGAATAAATCCAAATCCAAGCAGGATGTAGTTTTAACGGACAGAACAACAACCGCGACACTAAAAAAAGTTGCGGAAGGAATGATTCGTGATCTTCCCGAAGAAGGGCGGCGGTTATACACAATGCAGTATGAGCCGTTGGCAAAACGTCTTTTGAACAATGCCGTTGATTCCTGCGATGTCGAACAGATAGAAAAAGTTGCGTCCAAGTATTTTTACACCCAAGCTGGTCAAGATGCGGCGTTTTTGCTAGCAATGTTGCATTATGAGCAAGGAGCGAGAGGTTCTGCCACGATTTTATTCCGTCGAATCGCAGCAGAATCGGAAACTCTTGATCCTTACGAACCGACGTTCAGCCTGACTTTTGCCGCTTGCGAAAAATCATTGGGAAACGAAAAGAATGCGGTTCACATTCTCGAAGATTTTTTCAGGCGTAATCCGAATCCTCGTATACGCTTGTCCGGAGAAAAATATTGGAATCCAGAAAGCGTGGCCGAAATTGTTGAAAAAATCGGCGAATGGGAAACCATGCCGAACATGTCAGGTTGGCTCAATCAACGTGGGTGGCTTTTGCCGAATGGTGTTTCTAACCAAAATCCGCAAGTTGAGGCGAGTCCACCACTTCTGGAACTTACCTGGAAATTATCAAATATAACTCAGCCAAAACTCATTTCTGACGTGAAAATGGTTGAAGGCCAACTCCGATACGGAAAAGAAACTTTTTTGCCGGCAGCAAGACCAATAACAGTCGGCGACTTTCTTGTTTTCAGAGGATACGAAGGATTGGTTGCGGTAAACAGTAAAAATGGCAAACGAGTTTGGATTGGACGCGAAAAAGAGTATGTCATGCCGCTTGCCAGCACAATGTTTTTACAGCCTAATCAGCATTTTAACATTAACCAGAATAATTCAGGGTTGAGCCAGATTCTTTTGCGGATGAGACTTTGGCACGACCAGTCGTTGGGTTCGATCACCAGTGACGGTTCACTTGTGTTTAACATCGAAAACGAACCTAATCTTATGAATTTGCGAATGGGCGGTTTCCGAGGCGGATTCGGTATGGGTGGACAGCAACCCGAAGAAGACCCACGAGAACGTATAGCAACCACGATTACTGCTCGTGATGCAAAAACCGGCGAAATCGTTTGGCAAGTCGGTAAAGCTGTTCTTGTGCAAAAACTACTTTCGCAAATTGAGGAAAAACTAAAAGATGAGCATAAGCAAACAGCTGCGCAGGGAGTAATACCAGGAATGGGAATGGGTATGGGCGGCGGAATGGGCGGCGGTATGAGGCCTTTTCCACGTCGTGCAGGACCTGTACCGGCACCAGGTCGGATACGAGTGGCACCAAATGTGCCGGCGATCCAATTACCCGCAGTTCCGGCAAATGAGATAATACTCGAAATTGCAGCCAAGGATGAAGCAGAAAATGGAGCTAAATCTGACACCGATCAATCTGAAACCGATAATTCGGAAGCAGGTACTGACGCTATAGGTGCTGAAGTAGCTACTGAAACGCCGCAAGCTGATGCCGCTGTTGTTGAGAAAACTGTAATAACAAACGAAGAACAGTTTCTTGGAGACACTTATTTTCTCGGTCCGCCGTTACCAGTACTCGGTAATCTTTTTGTTATAGGTGAAAATGCTGGCGCACTTAGGTTATTCGTTTTAGACGCTAAAACGGGTAAACTCATACGTCATCAGGGTTTAGTTGAACCAGGAACGTCAATTGAAACCGATTGGTTACGACGTTTTCGTGGACCGATTCCTTCGTACAGTGAAGGAATTCTCGTTTGTCCGACAGGTGCAGGAGCCGTTGTTGCTCTTGACGCCACAAACGGAAAACTTCTCTGGTGCTACACTTACGGTGATGATTCAGATGAAAAGCAAGAGGCACAAAACCGCGGTATGGGAATGGGGGGACGTGGTGCCGGATTCGGAAAGATGCTCCAGTTCAACAACGGCATTCCGTTTAACTTCTCCGGAGGTACACATATATACCAATATTTGACAGATTACGTCGGTTGGCAAATTCCGGCAACGATTATTTCTGACGGTAAGCTGATCTTGGCACCAGCTGACAGACCAATGCTTTATTGTTTTGATTTGTTGACAGGCAAACTTATTTGGAAGCGATCAAAAGGAGTGGCAAAATACGTCGCTTGTGTTCACGATAAAAAAGTTATTATTGCAGCGAAAAATTCTTTAATCGCGCTTGACATTTCATCTGGAAAACAAGTTTGGGACGACTCTGCATTGGCTCCGCTCCAACCGCAGCCGGCACCGGATATGTATGGGTATTCAGAGGCACCGCAACGACCCCGGATTGTTCAAAATAAACAGGCTGAATCAACGCTTCAAACTGACACCGACTCCAGTGGTGACGAAACTTCCGGAAACGGCGGCAACGGTAATTCCGCAAATGAAGAAGCGACTGCTCACAAATCAACTCCGTTTGTAGAATTCGAAAAAGACAGTTCCCCTGCCGGCGTTGGTGTCAAGTATGGCAATTTATATATGGTGCCACTAAACAACAATTCCATTGTCGTTGTTGATCTTGATTCTGGACAAATACTAAAGACGTGGCGTTCAATTGGCGCAATGCCACTTGGGAATCTCGTCGCAATTGGCGGCAAGGTGTTTTCGCAAACTCCAACTTCTCTTGAATGCTTCGATCAAATTGATTCTATCAAGAACTGGGCGAATGATCGGCTGAAAGAAGACGAGAATGACGCCGTCGCGCAGATGCAGCTTGGACGTATAGACTTCGCCGAAGGAAAACCGGACATGGCTATTCAACGGTTATGGCATTCAGTAAAGACGAAATCGACGCCGCAAAACCGTGCTCTTTTGCGCAATATGTTGACAGCTACCTACATGGCGGTGGAAACTGAAGAAGATTTCATGAAGTACCGTAAGCCGTTGGATGAGCTGGAAACATTGAATGATTCTCCAGAGGCATTTGTGCAGCTGCTCCACGCATTTGCTGTTGGGTGTTTGAAAACAACCAAAAACTTCGACGACAACGCTTGCGCTAATGATTTTTACAATGCGTTTTGCCGTTTAATTGAAATAGATCAGGAATACTCGGTAATGCGAAATATAGGGCCGGCAAACCAAATACTTCTCTCTCGCTGGATTGGCAAGCAAGTAAAACATTTGTGTAAGTTTGACGCCGCTTTGATACCAGTTGACGAATATTCCGCTACAATTGATAATCTTGCGAACAAAGCAATTGAAAGAACGCTGCAAAAATACAGCAAGGACGGAAAGACAATTGATCCAACACAACTCTCGAGAAGTGAACTGGATGCAGTGGAAAATACTCTGGAGCGTCATCTTGAATACTTCGGCTCACTTCCGCAAAGCAAAACACTGCCTGGGTTGTTGATTGATATTTACATGCTTCAAAACAAGTGCTCGGAAATGGAGTTTTTTATTCATCGACTTGCATTGGCACAAAACATCAAGTTGGAATTGTTAGACAAACAGGTTATATCCAAATTTTCCGAACTGTTGACGATTGCCGCTCAAGATGCTGCGAAGAATGAAGTGAAAAATGAGGCATCAGAAGTGACACCGGAATCTGCCGTTGAACCGGCAACAGTACTTAAAACAGTACCAGCGGGTAACAACTTGGCTGACTTACAACGGTTGCAGAATTACATTGCCAAATTGGCAAACAAATTCGAGGAACAAGGCGATCTCGTAAATGCAGTACGCTACTACAAAATACTTGCCGCTCCGGAAGTGTCGTGTGAAAACGTTGATGTACTTTTCCCTGAAATGAAGATTGCTTCCGGGAAACTCAAGGAAAACAAGTTTGCCGAATTGTTTGATGTTCACAAATGGTTGCCGGGAGTAGTAGTTTTTAAACGGCTCGTGAAAGTTAGTGACGAGAGTAAATCTGACACCGAAAACCTCAATGAGAATACTGACAACGGCAATGCCGACAACAACGAAGTAGCTGGCGTAGTCGAACAAACAAATAATAACGATGAAGAGAATAATACTGAAAATATCAGTACTATTTCTGCATCAGATACGATTGCAGACAGCAGAGTCGAGTCTGACGCGATATGGAATCCGTGGGAGACAACCGAAGATGTAACAGCTATGAGTCCCGGTTTGCGCCAGTATTTTCCAAATCAGGTTTCTCTTGTACCGGTTCCTTATTTTGGGCCTGGCACACCTGACGCGGCGGCGAACGAGTCAAACTTCGGCAGTTATAATTTTTCATTGTTGCGACGTCCAAATATTCCTCCGCAAATGGTTTGTTTTGACACCGCCGGTCGAAAAGTGTGGTCCTTGGACATAACTGCAGACGACGACCAAGACGCCAATTTCAATATGTACTTCCCGTCGCAAATGTTTGATGGGATACAATATAATGTCAATGAGTTCGTAAAAGGATTCAACCATATTCTGTATTTGGTTCAAGGAAAACGTATATATGCAATTGACACGTTGAAACTTGATAAATCAGGTTCACCATCAATTGTCTGGACCCAAACCACACAGATGCCGTTTGTACCTACACGGATTTGGACCAATGCAGTGCCGATTTACCAATTGAACCAGAATCCTTATTATTCGGGTATGTACAATGATACCGGACAATTGGTCGACCAGATTTTCATTAACTCGCAAGTCGTTTGTTTTCAGGATGTTGACACTCTTAAAGGCGTCAATCCGGTTACTGGTGAATTAATGTGGGTAAACGAATCGCTTTCGTCCAAGGTTTGTTTGACAGGTGATGACGAATACGTTTATGTAATTAGGCCACGGCTGAATTCGCCGACAAATGCTAGAAACGCTTTTAACAACTATCCGTACACACAAAATGTGCAGCAATACGAAGTTGTTGTTCTTGATGCGATGACTGGTGAAGAAGTCACTTCAGGTAACGCTCCTGCA
>JBOFQC010000872.1:0-3203 GCA_051660725.1 Thermoguttaceae bacterium | reverse complement strand
TCGTCCATTGCCGAAGATTCTCGACTGCAGCCACCCGTAGGTGTCTGGGCAGTGTCTCAGTCCCAGTGATCCGGGTCACGCTCTCACGCCCGGTACCCATCTAAGCCTTGGTAAGCCGTTACCTTACCAACTAGCTAATAGGATATGGACCCATCCTCCGGCGGAATCACACCTTTGATCCGGAGATATTATCGAGTATTACCAGCAGTTTCCCGCTGCTATCCTCGACCTGAGGGCAGGTAATCCATACATTACTATCCCTTTCGCCACTAACGTATTGCTACGTCCGTACGACTTGCATGCCTAATCCACGCCGCCAACGTTCATTCTGAGCCAGGATCAAACCCTTCAATTTAGTATATTGTGTTATCATTGCTTACGCAACGCTAAACGATAAATTTTTGAGAGTGTATCTCTGGTTGCCTTTCCAGGTCACCCGGAAAGGACTTTATTTTTTTCAACTCCGATCTCAAATCGGCTAATTGTTTGGGGCTTCACATTTTCTATCGAAAATGTAAAGTTAGCTAGCAGTTTACGTTGAAAAAACCGCCAACTCACTATACAAGCATCACTACCTAATTGTTAAAGATCAAAGAACCTTTTGTTTATCGTCATTTGTGGTGAACTTCTAAACTTTCATTTGCTCCACTTTTTATTTACAAGCCACTTAATTTCGTTATAAGTTACTTGGTTTAGTGTTGCGTTCGGTTCGTCAATTGTGTGAGTAATTTTAATCTCACTATTGTTTTCGTCAAGCACCCCCGTCAGAATTATTTTTAATTTTTTTCGTTTGGTTCAGCTTATCGAAACCACTTGATTTACTTTACTTGCCAGGAGTTTTATTTACTCGCTAGTAGTGTTCCGTCAAGTGAGTGCGTAAGTGTAACACGCCTTCGTATTCGGTCAATGCCCCTACGGGAAATTTTTCCAAATTTTATCATTCACGACCTGTTTTTTACCTCTAAATCTTCGCAAAGCCCTTTATTTTCAGCATATATGCCCGACGAAATAATTTTCTATTTAATTGTAAGAAATCGTTGCTCAATCTTTTACTGCGTTAAAATTTTCTTTATGCAGTATAACAAAGAACGCAATGTTAGCATTTTCTACTTAATAACTTCTAATCAGTAACATAAGTTTCTACTGGCGCAAAATCGTCAGATAAAGCTGTAAACTCCGGTACTTTGCCTTGCCATCTTCGGCCAAGAAAACCTTTTATTTCTTCCGGCATGTCAGATTTTTCAATCATGTCAGTCTCTTTTTTCAGCCCGACAAGAACAATATTTTGCACCAACTGTTCGTTCGTTAGCGACGAAACTAAAAAAACCTCGACTTGTGGAAACACTTCTTTAAGAGCATTGTGAAATCCCCAGAATAACCTTTTTTTCTTGCCGTCCACGGATGAAATTATGTTCGTGATAAACACGCCGTCTTCCGTAAGACTGTCAGAAACTTCTTCGATATATTCCTTAGTCGTCAAATGAAACGGCACATTGTACGCCGAATTAAATGCGTCTCCGAACACAATGTCATAATTTTTCTCTTTATCCCGCCTCAAAAAACGCCTGGCATCCTCATGAAAAATCGAAAGTCGCGGGTCGGAAACCATATTATCTGTCAAACCGAAGAATTTTTTTGCAACCTCGGTTATCATCGGATCAATTTCCACAACATCGACTGCAATATTCTGCGTTGTCGTCAAAACATGCTTCGGAATACTGTATCCTCCGCCGCCTATCACCAAAATCCGTTTCGTCTCCGGCAAATAATACAAACCGAGATCAATGTACCTTGCGTATCGACTGACTATTTCATTTGGCTTATCAATTATCATGTTCGTTTGCACTGCACTGCCGGGATCGGTCTGAAGTGCCCGAAATTTTGTGCTGTGCAACTCGTAATCGTAAACTCGTATGTGATTATACGGCGTCTCCCAATGCAAACCGACCGGAAGCAATGAATTACCGTAAACCTGATAAATTCCGCCAGCAAAAATAAATATCGGTATCAAAACTGACGCGATCTTTTCGTCCGGGAATTTACGGTGTTTCACGTTTTTTGACGATGATTTCTCTGCCGAACTCGTATTTGTCGAGCCAGTATTTTCTGAATCCACACCGCCAGAACTGGTTGTTTTTCCTGAACCTGCGCCGCCTTGCACTAAAACAGCCACGAAAACCAGAACCGCTGCGATTACAAGCAGAATCGTGCCTGTTTTCAAGACCGAAACGAGTATAAACCCGCCTAAAAAAGTGCCCAAAATACTACCAACAGACGAAAGAGCGTAAAGTCTGCCAACAGTTGCGCCGCAAGAACCGACATCACTGACAGCCAAACGAACCACAAAAGGCGAAACCATACCCAACAGCGCACCCGGCAAAGCGAAAAGCAGAATTGAAGACAATACCGACGCCGAATAAAGATTATTGGCCAATTTATCAGCACTTCCGCCTGCTGATATTGTAACCGTCTGCAAAATGAATGTGTAAGTGCAGCCGACAACCGCTATAAATACCGCTGCCGAAAAAATCAAAGTTCCGAGCAACTTCGCACTCGGATATTTATCCGCAAGAATCCCACCGTACCAATAACCGAAACTCAAGCTGGCAAGCACAATTCCAATCAAACTGGTCCAAACAATTATTGACGTACCCAAATACGGAGCCAGCATTCGAGAGCCTGTCATTTCGAGTACCATTACCACTGCGCCGCATAGGAACGCCGTTACTGCAAGTCGTGTGTGTTTCAAGGTTGGATTAGACGTTAGACGTTAGACGTTAGACGTTAGATGTTAGACGTTAGATGTTAGATGTTAGGTGTTAGGTGTTAGACTGGAGGCGTGAAACCTCAGACCTCAAAAATCTGAAGTCTAACGTCTGAAGTCTAACGTCTTCCACAAAAACTAGTCCATTGCGGCTTCGTAAATCGCGGCAATTTGGGCTGGTGTGGCAATTCTGGGATTGGTACCGGCACAGGCGTCTTTCATTGCGTTTGCGACCATTACCGAAATGTCGGCCTTGCTGACCGTTTTACCGTATTTCTTGCCAAGTTCAACCAAATTGGCCGGAATTCCAACGTCGTCGGAAAGCTGCTGAATTGCGCCAATGCAAACATCAGCGGCATCTCGGGCTGAGAGTTCGCTCACGTCTTCGTCCATTATAGTCGCCAATCTCGCCAATTTATCAACGGCAGCGATCAAGTTA
>JBOFQC010000871.1:0-2807 GCA_051660725.1 Thermoguttaceae bacterium | reverse complement strand
TAGAGGACGTGATGCCCCCATCTGCGCGGCTCGAATCGCGTCTTTCGGAAGCTTCTGATCCGGTTTTTGCGGTGCCGGACCGGACTCCGTTTTAACAGGTTTGGTGGCCTGCTTCGGAAGCGGTGCAAGTCTGATCGCAGGCGCAGCTGGCTTCTGGGACTGATGATGTCCTTGTTTCGGATGCTGTTCTTTCGTTTTTGCCGCATCTGTTGGTCTTTGCGGCACTACTGGCGAAATGTCACCGGGTTTTCTTCGTTTACCATCAAGCGACGGGACCCGACTATCCAGAATAGGTCTTACGGGACCACGAACCATTTCAGGTCGTTGAGCAGGTGCAGTTTGCTGCGTCTGCACAGTCGAAGCAGGAGTTTGTACACCAACCTCAACTGCTGCTGGAGTTACCGCTGGTGTTTTAACTTCGACTTTTTCAGTGGCAACTGGAGCAGGCTTTTGCGGCTCTACAGGCGGCGCAACCGGAGCTGCGTCCGAATCATCTTGCGGTTTGGATATAACTGAATCAGGTTTTTCCTTGATTTCCGGCGCAACCTCAGGAACCGAAGAAGTTACATCAGCGACTTCTTCGCGGTGCGGTTCATGTAACGAATCTTCATCAAATTCCTTTTCCTCAACCTTATCTTCATCTGTTTGATGTTCGTCAGAAAGATTTCTGAGCGGCTTGGTTGGAATATGAGTTGGCTTTAAAACGGGAACCTTTCCAGTTGGAGCGACCAAAGAAGGTCGTTGTAACGGAAGAGTGGCAGCATCTGAGACGAAACCAGGTTTTGCAGTTTGGGATTCCTGCTGCAAACTTTCCTTGACTTTTTCAGCCTCTTGTTCTGTTAGACTGGCAAGTGCAGACCCTTTCCCGTCGATGCCGATTTTTTTACAAACATCAACAAGATACTTGCTTTCAACTTTTAGCTGCTTTGCTAGAGCGTAAATACGGATAGACAATTCGACCTTCTCTCTGTTAAAATACTACATACTTATTCCCCCTGTTATAACGGGTAGCCCAGAACCATGTCGGACAATTACCAGCAGATTTGGCGTAAAGCATAAAACTTCGCCTTTGGCAAAAACTGTATTTTACAGCTTTTAGGTGTCCGATTTCTGAAATTTTAACCATACCCAACATACATTGGGTACAGCTCTATTTAGTGCCGTAAAGGCAATTATTCATCAGCTTCAAAATTCTCGTAATTGATTTTCGTTTTTTTGGTTTCTTTCTCCTCTTGTTCAGCCATATTTTCGGCCTGTTCGATAATTTTCTCAGCTTCCTCTTCGGTGAGTTCGCCCATTTCAATAAGGTCGGACGGCTCAATAATCGACAGGTCGTCGAATGACAGGAAGCCTTCGCCAACAAGGCGATCAGCCAATTCAGGTGTAACACCTTCGATTTCGACGAATCCGGTCAGAACTTTTGACAATTGTTCATCAAGTTCGTCTCTTGTCATTATTTCCACATCCCACCCGCAGAGTCGGCTGGCAAGGCGTACATTTTGGCCTTTTCGACCAATTGCCAAAGAACGCTGATCCGGTCTAACCAAGACAACAGCTCTTCCCAACATGGAGCAGAGAATCACCTCTTCTACTTCGGCAGGCTGTAAAGAATTGGGAATCATCACTTGCATGTCGTCATCCCAACGAACGATGTCGATTCTTTCGTTAGCCAGTTCGTCGATTATATTTTTGATACGGCTGCCACGAATTCCAACGCACGCGCCAACGCAGTCAACTCGTTGATCGCTGCTGTGAACGGCGATTTTTGTTCTGTAACCCGGCTCACGGGAAATGTTTTTTATTTCAATTACGCCGTCTGCGATTTCAGGAATTTCCTGCTCGAAAAGATGCCGTACAAAAGCAGTGCGTGTCCGACTTAAAATAACACGGACCCGACTGCCGGATTTTTTCACTTCGACGACAACGGCACGAATACGGTCATTAACACGATACGATTCGCCGGGAATTCTTTCGCCGCGAGGTAAAATCGCTTCAACGTTTGGAATCGCTACAACCGTTGTGTTTCCTTCGATTTTTTGAACGACGCCGCTGATCATTTGATCTTGCATTGACAGATAATCGTTAAAAATCGCGTCGCGTTCAGCTTCACGAATTTTTTGGATCATCACTTGCTTTGCGCTTTGTGCGCCGATTCGCTCAGCCATTTCGGCGGGATCAACGAGTTCACCATTGAAGGTTCCGGATATTTCACCGGTTACACGATCTAAATGAATCACAAGGTCTGCTTCTTCTCCGTATTGTTTTCGCGCAGCAGTAAGAATCGCCGCCTCGACGCCGGAAAAAACTATTTCCTTATCGATTCGTTTATCGCGGTGGATCGCATCGACGATCCGCAACACTTCACTGGGATTCATAGACCCTTCTCTTTCCGTACAAAAAATTATTTAGTATATACTGTTCAGCGGCAATAATGTTACCTTTCTAACGTAGGGAAAAAAGAAAGGTTATCTTTCCCAACAAACGAAACCTCGGTAAACAAAGCCGACCAACGGAAGGCGGAACACTTCACGCGAAGCTGCTTGTGCCTGAACGGCAGGTTCCCGCCATACCGTGCTACGGTATATGAAACCTTTTGATGCCCCGTTGGCAACGGTTTTCTTCAAATTTGCCCCGTTATTTAATCAGCCGATATAATGCCAATCACAACTGGAGAAACACTTACAAAAACATCAGTTCGTAAGCATACCCCCAACTTTACTGATAGTCAAGTATTCCTAACCGGAATCGTGTAAGATTCCCATCATTTTCATAATGGCTTTTTCAAAAAATTTGACGTTCGACTTCTC
>JBOFQC010000870.1:0-1886 GCA_051660725.1 Thermoguttaceae bacterium | reverse complement strand
CGAGTCGGATATAATAACGGAATCTGATAAAATTGCGGTGTCAGATAAAGTAAAAGAATCTGACAAAACAAGAATCATTAATACAATGTCGGCTGATGTAGGGGATAATTCTACTAAATTGGCTAGAAATACGATTCGCGACCTGAGTACTGCTTACCGTCCCGGTCAAATGACAGAATTGGCAAAAGCGCTCCGTGAAACGGCAAACAGAATGGAGCCGACGCGGGCACTGGTTCTTCCGCCAGACCAGATTGATAAAGAAATTCTGAGAAAAACTGCGTATCCAGCTGTTGGCGCAACCAATGCGGAGTACACATATTACCGGCTGAATCCTTTCCACTGGATGTGGGTGAACGCTGCTTTTGCAGTAGCTTTTTTACTTGCATCAATGATATTGGGACTTGTCGTACGGAATTTTAATTCGCTTTCCAGCAAGCTTGTTGACAGGTTGAATTTGTTTGTGCGGATCACAATTTGGCTCGGAATTTTGTTCCTGCTGTTTTCAATATTGGTTACATTCATCGGGGCGGCAATGCGTGCGTACATTTCCGGTTGGGCACCGGTTTCGAACATGTACGAAACAATTGTTTTAATGGCTTTCTTTGCTGCGTGTCTTGGATTCTGGTTTACAATGCAGCCGATTCTTGGTCCGGTACTTAGCCGCGCCTGGAGTCTTGCCGCCTTCCCGAAGAAAACACGAAAAATCATCTACGCCTTTTTGAATAAAAGTGTAAGAGATGACACCGCTCTTGCTCAAGAGAATCAAAACCGTGTCGAGAATTATCTTCAACGGCATTTGAATTTCATTTGGATTATTCGCGGCATACTTATGCTGCTCACATTTTGGGTTGTGATTTTCGCATCGTATCACGAATATTCCGGTGACATGGGAATTGCCGGTGCGGTTTTCCGTTCATTCATGATGAATGACCCAATTGACGGCGCTGTCGTAATTGTGTCGATTACTGCAATTGTGTGGTTCGTGCCCCGTTTTTTCCTGACATGCGCGTTGTTTCTGATAATATTGACGTTTTCATTGTTTGACGCCAACTTTAACTCGAAAGACGCAATTCAAATAGAGCCGGATATCCACCCGGACTCTGAAATCAGAACGGCAATTGCTTCGCAAATAATCGCAGAGACCCAAACAAGTTCGGAAGCTCAGGCAAGTACCGAGCAAGCGGACACACCTAATGCGAGCAAAACTCACCATTACCCGATAACACTGAATGTTGCGAGATTAAAGCGAGTAACAGAGCAAATTCTGAACCGAAAAATATTCGTTTTTGTTGGTGCCTTGATTGTGTTGATTGTTGGTGTCATCACGGAACTTAATGCGAAAGAGTTTAATCCGAACATTCGACCTCTTGTCGCGGTGCTGCGAAGTAATTTCTGGCTTGCCGCGCACGTTATTGTGATCGTGATTAGTTACGCTTCCGGTTTGATTGCGTGGTTTTTGGCTCTTGCGTCGTTGGGTGCATACACATTCGGACATTATTCGTGGCGTCAGGTAACAGTTGCGGAAGTTAATACAGGTAATGTAGTGCGTCAGGATTACGTTTTTACGAATCCAACGTTTTGTTATATGTTATCCCCGTACATTATCAGCATGATTCGAGTTGCCGTTTGGATGTTAATGGTCGGCACGATTCTCGGAGCACGTTGGGCGGATTATTCCTGGGGCCGTTTCTGGAGCTGGGACGTTAAAGAAGTCTGGGCTTTGATTGCCTTGCTGGTTTATTTAACGGTGTTGCACGGTTGGCTTGCCCGACTGTATAACGGAATAGGAATTTCCGTTGGGGCCGTGATCGGAGCAATTGCAATTGTAATGACTTGGTACGGCTTTAACTTCGTTTTCAATGTTGGCCGCCACTCTTATGCAAACG
>JBOFQC010000869.1:0-9337 GCA_051660725.1 Thermoguttaceae bacterium | reverse complement strand
CGTTTTGTCCCGACTCGATTGGTGACCGTGCTAGTGTCGTACCGGGATAATGAATCACAGTTGGGAGTAAATCCGTCTCGGTTTGGACGCTGAAGTTTTCTTGCGGCACTAAAGTCGAAGCAATGTCACGCTTTTTCGTTTCTGGAAGCTGTGATTTTTTTTCCTGCTTAGCTTTAGGTTCGGAATTATGCGAGTCGAGCCTTGCCCGACGACTGTCAAGTTTTGTCGTGTCAAACTTCGAGGTTGAACGTTTACGGTTTCCGCCTAGTGCCCAATAAGGTATGTTTTGCAATTTTGCACTGCTCGGATCAATTCTGCCGTTTCCAACTGCAATTGTGTAAAGGCCGCTAGCGTCTTGGGAAAATTCGGACGCTTTTAACATGCGGTTTCTGTTTCCGCGGCTGAAACCGATCAGGCGAGCGACTGGCGCGTTTCCTTTGTAGAAAACATGTTCTTCGACGTTTCCGGTGCGGAAAAAATGTACGTTTTCAGGTAGAATAATCGCAGGCGGCCAATTTTCCGGCCCGTCATACTCACCCCCTGCCCAGTAAATCGGAATTCCGGCTTTATTCAGAATTTCGAACTGTTCGACCAAAAAAACGAGAGGGTTGACTCCAGAAATATTCGGATTAATCACATTTCCGCTCAAGATTACGAAATCAACCACTTCCGCTTGAGCGAGTTGGAACAGCCGTTTAGCAGCTTCCAAAGGCGCGTTTATCAGGCGTTGTTCAATTGCGTCCGAACCCTCACCGCATCCTTCAACTGGGAGCTCCAAGTTCAAGTCGGCAGCGTGTATAAAACGAAACGGAGTTTTTACCATTTGACCAAATGTTTAGACCGCTTTCCAAGAAAGCGGTTTTCTTTCTTAATCAGAAAATCCAATATATCGCACCCATTTTACACAAAACAGGCAATTTAGGCAATGTTTGCCAATAAGTTTCCGGCAAAAAATTTGAAAACATCAGCAAAAAAATAAAAAAATAATTGTTAGAAGCGTAAAATATTGCTTTTCAAGTTAATTTTACCACTAATTTTACGATAATATTGAGTAAGGAAATCTAAAAAATCGCGGGAGAAGCATAAAGCGTGTAAAAAAATACAAAAGAAACGGCAACGCAAAGGATTAAGCAGAAATGGATAAACAAGAAGCAGAACAATTTGAACGTGAGGTAAACGCCTGGGAAGCCGCCTATGATAATTTGCCAAATGATAATATAAACGAAAGTAATTTTACCCAACATGAACAAGAAACGCACGATTCAAAAACAAGCAAGTCGAAAAAAGAAAAATTCGATTTGGCTTCTTACGGCGGTGTGATAATTGGCGGTTCACTTGTGTTAATTGCCGTTATTAGTATTTTCCTACCCAAAACCGGTTTACGCTTTTCGTATGAAAAATCAGTTAATGTGCTTGAGCGAACGAAAGAGCTGACAAAAGAGTTAGACCAAAAAGGAGGCAACGTACTTAAACAATACACTGACATAATCAGAACTTTAGCGGAAGCGAACCCTCAAATTATCAAGGACTTAGAGGAGATTGAAAGTCAGGGTGGTCTGCCAGCTCAAGTTTTCAGAAGAACCATTCCGGCGTCAAAAAATATTTCCACGCCGATTAGCAGCGAACTAAAACAATTTGACGACCAAACTTACTCCAGACTGAAAGACTGTTTTTCCACTACACTTGCCTGGGTACCAAATGAAGAACTTCTAAAAGAAAATGAGGGTCTGTTCAGAAGTTTCATACCTCAAATTGACCGAATAAGCGACGTTATTAACAGTCCAGACGCAAAATTCGAGCAACTTTTATCGGCTAAAGATTACGGGTTGGTACCCGACGATTTCGAGATACAGGAAGTTTGGGACTACGTTATTCTTGAGGAATGTTCCGTTGCGTATTCTTTAATAAACGACAATATTGACGACGCAATAATGGCAATGCTTAACTCGCTGCGAATTGCGGACCTTATTTCACACACCAGATTTCCGGTAATGCGGATTCAAGCGACTTACATGCGGGCAAACGCTCTAAGAATATTGCAAGCCTTGGTGAATCGTCCGGATTTTACACGAGAAGACGCAATAATTGTTCGTGACGTACTTGTCATGCAGTTGAAAAATTGGCCGGCTGACTCAAAATGTTGGGTCACTGACCGCGCAGCAGGAATACGCGCATACGACCTTATACGTCAAGGACGCATTACAGACGCGCTAACTCCAGAAGAATGTGACGAACTGCTGAAAACGAATCTACAAGGTGAAACTTTCGAAAACACCGTTGCCAAAAACAGCATGATGGGAAAACTGATGTTTATGAAAGCGGCACAAATTGATGAAGACCAGATTTTTTACCTTAATTCAATGCGGAGTATCATCGGCTCGTGCTCCGAACCGTTTTATGACAGACTACCTGTATTCACGCAAATTGATAATAAAATTGCGTCAATGTTTGGCACAAAAGACTACTTGCCAGTCGCACCACTGCTACTTGGCGGAATAAAAGACGCAATGCAAGCCCAAGCAGAAGACAAAGCAAAAGTGGAAACCTGGATACTAGCGCTTGTCAAATCGCTTGGTAATACAATAAAAGGAGACACAAAGGACCCGGTACAAGGTAAACCTTATACAATTAATGAATATCCAACACCTGAAGGCAAAATAATCTCGGTAATTTGTGGCTCAAACCTGTACAAAGCCGAGATTAAATCGTTCAGCGAATAATTTTACTCGTTATTTACAGCCGCATGCGCTGCATGTGGGTGCTGATTTGTCGAGAGAACTGTTTTATCAAGTGTATAAACCATTGCAATCCCGAGCAAAAAGGAAAACAAAAGCAAGAACAACTGTTTTGCATTAAGTCCGGAATATTCTTTTTTTGATTTTCTCATAAAAGAACCTTTAACAATTTTTAGGGGAGATTTGGGGGGGAAAAGAACTAACAAGAGCTTGAATTTTACCACTAAACTCGAAATTATACCAGAGCTACATGTAAAAATTTTTTGTGTCAGGGAAAGTCAAATTCACAACAAAGTTAATACTTACTGTGTATTACTTTATCCTACCACTCCAGCCCAACTTATCGCGTAAAGTGGTGTAAAACTCATGACCGGGTGTTTCGATTTTCTTGAAAACCACTTCAGCCCGACTGACAATAATCCGGTCTTCGGGGCCAACGGAAGTAAGAAGCGCACCGTCAACAAGAACACTGCCGACTTTTTCAACGACATTAAGCTCATAAGTTCGGTCTGCTGAGTCGACAACTGGTCTGTAACTAAGCGCGTGCGGATTTATTGGCGTAATAACAACGGCGTCAATATCTTTACGTAGAATCGGGCCACCTGCCGAGAGATTATGACCAGTTGAACCGACTGGGGTACTGATTATCAACCCGTCGCACCGGAATGTTGTGACCGGCAAAGAATCAACCGACAACGCAATGTTCACAATACTGAATAACCCTTCGCCGCTCAATGTAATCACTTCGTTCAGACAAAGACATTTTTCTTCCACTTGCGGCACATCATTATGCTTTTTACGCTTGATTTCACACTTTAACATCAAGTGTTTTTTTATCGGAAGATTATTTGGTCCGAGATTGTTAAGCTCTTCCAATGTTTCGATCAGATTTTCGACGTGAAAGTTTGAGTGGAAACCAAGAGTGCCAAAATTCACAGCCAAAACAGGAAGTTGTCTATATTGCATTTTGTTGACGCTGCGCAACACCGACCCGTCACCGCCGAAAACGATTACGATATCCGCCTCGACATTTGTTATGTCTTTGGTCCAATTGAAATCGGTCTCGACGATGTCAACATGTTTTTCAAGTTCCGGCTTCAACCGACCAAACGCATCCAAAACGCCGGGTCGGTCACCGGCTCCCATTATTATTACTCGCATATTTTTAGACGTCAGGTTTCAGCTTTCAGACATCAGATTTCAGGCACGGAATAATCGCGCGGGTTTAGCGGCTACATTTTAACCGCATTTTCCCCGGCGTCCAGAAGCGGAAGGATTTGAATCGGCAAAACAATTACGGAACAAGCACTCTTTTATAAATTCGGAGATTCTTAATTTCACCAATTGTTTGGTAGTCCCCGCTTACTCCGGCACTGTATTGGCCGACGTAAAAATTTCCGCCCCACTGAGCGAGATTAACATTTGCCGGCTTTTCAGCCACGAGTTTTCCGTCTACGTAAAATTTAAGCGTTTTCCCGTCATAAGTGCCGAGTAATTTAAACCATTTTCCGGTTTCTGGGACACCGCCGTCACAGTCAACGCCGCCGAAATGAAAGCGGAAACCATTCCCTAACTTCTGGATGAACCAACCGGATTGGTTCCAACTGCCGTTACTAACAATAATCGGCATTGTCGAAAACTTGTCAAACTTTACCTCACATTCAACTGAGAACCGCTTGGTAACGCCGAAGTCTGGATTTGTCGGAAAAACAAGGTGTCCGCCTTTAGAAATATTAAGTACTCCGTTAGAAAACGCTGCTTCACCGTTGAGTTTCCCTTTATCAACCTCTTTTTCCATTTCGAAAACCGGTTCTTTTTGTTCCGGTAACGGCTTTGCGCTAACAGAAACCACGTCGCTTTTAACGCCGTCTCTACCAATTGCGTAAACCTCGAAAGTGTACTCAATATCTTTCGGAGTCCCAAAAATATATGAGTTGGCGTAAATCGGTTCACTTGTCATAACCGGCGAATCTTGGTTACCACTTCCTGAAGTTTTACCGCTTTCTGAAACTGTAACTACGTACTGATACTGACCGGGACGTTTTTCGTCCCATTTAATCCAAACCGAACCGTGATCCGACAATGCCTTTAAATTTTCTGGGGCGGCTGGTGCAGCAGGTTTTGGTACTTCGACTTTAGTAAAGCTCGGCTTGCCTTTTAACGGTTCAACCATTGAAAGCGGACACCGGTCTTCGATTCGGCGAAGTTCCGGCACGACAGTTTCTTCAGCGTCCCTGCCAAAAGAAAGCGTAGAACTGTGATCAAGCACGGCACCGCTTTTGCATGTTCCGCAAGTTTCAGCCGGATCGGTTACGGGTATGAGTGCGTAAAATGCAGTACCAGCCGGAGCGTTTTTGTCGGTAAATTCAAACCGTTCCGTTCTCCCAACCAGCGTTTTTGTGTTAGGTTCGAAATTTGGCTCACTACTTCTGTGAATCTCGAAAATCAAACCAATTGTTCGGCAAGACCGTTCCCAGTGCAGCCGCACAACTCCGTCCGAGTCGGTCACGGCAATGAGTTCCGGCGTATTTTCCGGTAACGGCTGCGGAATAATCTGGCGGTACCGACCTGCGGTAACGCCTTTACCGATTTCGTCGGAAAACGGCATGTCAACACGTGGGTTCACCAGTTGGCGCACCCTTGCGTCTTTGATTATTTCCAACATTTTCTGGTAAGTCGGGTCGGAAGTTGATTCGAAAGTTACAACTGGCGTACCCTTTAACGAATCGTCCCAGTTTTGCCAAACCTGCGTCGGGAATTCGTCGAGGTTCCGGACCGCGTGTTCGTAACCGCTCTGGAACATAAGACCGAGCCTGCTAAACCGTTGGTTAGCTTTCCGATCACGGCAAAGAGCGAGTCCGTAACCGTTTTCCGAGGTACCGTTTCCGTTAGAATCGGTAAGCGGCGCACGTAAAATTCGGCTTAGCTCCGGTTTCTCAAGGTTGATCCAGTCGTCGAACCGGCGTATGTTACCATTATCATCTGTGTGACACTCGGCACATTTTGAATTTTTCATGAGTGTGATAAGTTCATTTTTCGCCACGTTGTATTCTCTGGCAAAAGCACCGGTCTGAGTGTAATCCCAAGAACCGAAATACAACCCGTTGCTATCCATCCAGGTGAATAACAGTTCCCGTTCCGGTTCGGTAATACCTGATAATTTCCGACACGGCGAATCGGGGTCAAGTAATCTGTCTGCAAGCGGTGCGTTTCCGCTGCCGTGTTGGTACGCGTCGAAAATCTTGCACGACCAGTATGCCGTACCGTTCATACAGCATATTCCTTGAATCAAATCAGCGGTATACTGTTTTTCACGTCTTGCGGTCAGGTTTTCGTAGCTGATGTTAAACAACTCGGTCCAACCACCCGTCAAATCAAGCCCGCCTTCAATTCCTTTTTCGCCGCCGTGACACGAAACGCAGCGTTCATTCAGAACCGGCTGAATCATGCTGGCGTAATCCATGTATCCGCTGCCCCATTCCTCGTCGTGTAGCTGACGCGGTTCTTTTCCAAGTAGTTTCGAAGCGGCAATTGCCGGACTCGTACCGTATTTGTATTCGTGACATCCAGTACAGCTGCGAGTCGTGCCCGGTGCTGCTTGGATAAAAGTCCGCATGCTACGCACCAACCGGTAATCCTCGTCGAGCAGCTGGAAATTAAGTGAACGACCAGCCGGCGCTTCGAAAAACACAGAGCCGTCTTCTTCGACTGGAATGATTCCGTGATAAATTTTCGGACTCCAGGCAAGAGCAGCGGAGATTGAAAACGTCTGATTCATCCAGGAACCGCCGGGCGATTCGCTTACACGTGAAGTTTCTTCTACAACACGGAGCCATTTCAGCGAACCTTTCGGTACGTCGGGCATTCCTTCGTAAACGTCGTGAACGAAAAAGTTTCCGGTTATTTTGCTTCTGTCAGTGGTATCAGCGATTACACGTGGTCTCGGGCGTGAAACAAGCGGAATCGGATTATGCAAATCAAACTGCGGATCACTGAGTACGAGTAGTTTTTCACCGTTGCGGTTAATTAATTGTAAAGCGTTTAATGCAGAGTTACCACGTCCGCCAGCAGGGGTATCATTTCCAATTCGCGGTGCGGTAAACGGTACGTCGCGTCCGGTTCCTGTCACGCCGAACACTTCGCCAACGGTTCCTTCTTTTGGAATACCGCTGTAAAGCACAACGTTTTCGTCAAGGGCCCACGGGTCACAAGAATCGCCTCGATCAAAAGTCGGATGGTCCGGAGTCTCGAAATTTATAATCGCACTTTCGTCATTTTTCCCTTTACGGGTGTCAATCATTGCAATTGTGCCACGCGGCGGTGCGTTGTGCGGCGCAAAAGTCGAAACAATCAAGTAATCGGAACCCGGCACCGGCTTCGCCTGAAGTGTCGCCTCGGGGAAAACCATGTTGTTCGCATAAAGTGCGGTTTCGTTCGTTCCGTCCGGCAAAACAGTCCAAAGACTTTGTATTGTAAGTGCGTTTTTATCAATGTATTCCCAACGTCCGAATAATATTCGTCCGTCAGGCATTACAGTCGGGTCGAATTCTGTGACGTTGTTAACGGAAATCGTGTGAATCTCCGAACCGTCATTGTTCATAACGTGTAAAATCGTGACACCGTTATTAGCACACGGCACAAGTCCGCTGTACCGGGTCGAACAGAAAACAATCCGATCATCCGGCAAATAGCACGGTTTTACGTCATGGTGTCCGCCTCCCGAACCTTTGTACGGGTTGCCGTTATTGTCAAGGTTCGTTATTTGACGAAGTCCGGTACCGTCAACGCCGATTTCGTAAATCACGGAGTTTCCGTTCGGTGTCCCCTTGAAACAGAACAGAATTTTTTTGGCGTCATAAGAAAGTGACGGGTCAAAATAAATCCCTTCACCAAGAGTTTCTTTTGTGTTGGCGTCAATTACGGCACGGATACGATGTTTTTCTGGCGGATCGGCTGGATTTTCGAGTACGTAAATGCCGCCTCCGGGCCGCCACTGGTAAAACGTGTCGTAAATATGCAGCCCCTGATAATTATACCGCTTCGCAAACAGAATCGGCGTCTGAAGCAGAGAACGAGACAATTCCTGCGCAAAAACACTAAGTGGAAACAATAAAAACAAACAGGTTACTAATAGTATTTTTTTCATGATTATTGAGGCTTCAGGTATCAGGTGAGCAGGTATCCGGTGAACAGGTGAGCGGTGAACCGACCGATTCACGCCTGGATGGCAGCGGTATGGCATGTCCCATGTTTGCCTGCTCACCTCCTACCTAACTTCTTAAAAAACCATCAACGGTTACAATTTATTTCTGTGGCACATTGAGATGCGAACGTCCGGCATTTGCTTTCGTTTGAATTCCGAGGAATTTGTCAGCAGCGGTTATGTATAACACTGAAAAATCAGGGCCGCCGAAAACGCAGTTGGACGCGTAGTCGACACCGTAATCTTTACCAATAGTGCCGATGATTTTTCCGTGCGGGTCGTATATTTTGACGCCGTCACCACCACACGCAACGTAAAGATTTCCGGCAGAATCAAGCGTCATGCCGTCAGGATGCGCACCGAGATCAATCCAAAGTTTTTCGTTGATTAACTTGCCGGGTTCTGTTACGTCGTACCTGTAAATCACTTTTCCGGCACAGTCGGCAACGTACAGAGTTTTATTATCATTCGTCAAAATGATACCGTTGGGTTGTTTGCAAATCGTCGAGACCCGACTCGCTTCACCGGTTTTTGAAACGTAGTACACATCTTCTTTTCTAACGGTGTCCTGGCCGCGATGCTTGTAGTTCGGGTCGGTAAAATAAAACCCGCCGTCTTTGTCGAATGTCAAATCGTTCGGTTCATTGAAACGCAAATCCTCGAATTTTTCGGGAGTTAAAGTTCGTTTCTTTTTGGTTTTGGTGTTAATCGCGACGACATGAAACGCGGCTCCTTCACAAACGCACAGTTCACCATTACTCGGATGAAACATCATCCCGTTTGCATCAAACGAGTCGGGGACGAAAACCTGCACATCCTGTCCGTAAGGGTAAAAGTGAATCGTGTCTTTCGTTCCGTCGGAAAAGTAAATGTTTCCAACAGCGTCAACTGCCGGCCCTTCGCAGAATCCGTAACCGGTTCCTAAAACTTCGGCACGGGTTTCAGGTGAGACGATTTTATCAAGCGGTGTCGCGCCAAAAGCTGTTACCGTTGATAGTAAAGCAACAAAAACAGGTATCAAGGTTATACGTTTCATATTTATATTTTTTATATTTAATATTTTTGGAAAGTGGGCTGAACATTGCGTCCAAGTTTTGTAACAGTTCACGGTTTTTAAGAGTTAGGAGTTAGAAGTTAGGAGAGATTTTCGATAAGCGTTGAGTAAACGTCCAATTTCTTCGGATAAATCCCACATAGACGAATCATTGAAATATCCTAAATCATTGGCGAGAATAAGGTAATACCGACATTCTTCCAATGATCCCTCGGCAATGTTCGCAGGAATTGAAACAGCCGCCCGCCGAAATTGTGACGTTAAACCGTACAATTTCTTCTTTCGGAAAATGGGAGCGTGTCACCGTATACACTTTCAAAACAAATTGGTGCGATTTTTGCCACA
>JBOFQC010000868.1:0-6898 GCA_051660725.1 Thermoguttaceae bacterium | reverse complement strand
GGCGGTTCGACATACTTTATTTTCTTTTTTTTGCAGATCAGTTTGCGTTTTTCTTCGCGTTTGTCACGTTCTTCAGCACGTTTGGTTTCGTATTCAACCGCTTCATTCAGGTCCATTCGGATTTTTTTACCGAATTTTTTTTCCTCGGTCTTTCGACGAAAAATGACGCGATTCGGCTCAACTTTTGCGAGCGAAGCCAGCAGCTTGGCGACCTCTTGCGGCAAAAGTCCGGAGACTCGTCCGATTTGGTTGACCAACTCTTGGGGTGAAAGGACCGGCCTTTTTTCCTTATTTTCGCTATTTTCTTTTTTTTTCTTCCTGAAAAACATGACAAAATACTTTTATTTTATACCGAGACACGGCTAAATGACGATGTGTCTTTGAGGCTTTTTTATATTCGAGTTACCAAAAATGATTTTAGCGACTACAACAAAAAAACGCAAGCTGTTTTTGTGCGGCGTTCCGTACGCGGGAGCTTTTTAATGGGTGGGGGTTGAGTTGGGGCACGAATAATCTACAATTGGGTGAAGATTCTGCAATTTACACTTTCGGATTAATATTATCGCTTTATTGATATTTTGTTAATCGTTGGACATGCTGTATTGCTGAGTTTTATATTATTATATCGAATCGGTGAAATATTTGTTGTTTACCTGTGAGAGGTTTTCGTGGATCGAGATTTTAATCAAAACGTATGGGACGAAACTGTAGAGCATGATTTGGCAATGCTCCTGAAAATTGCGGTTTGGGAAGACCTCGGAGTAGCAGGTGATTTGACGAGCCAAGCACTAATTCCGCTCGGAATGCAGGGCCGGGCTGCGTTGTTCGTGCGCTCTGCGGGAGTAATTGCCGGCATTGCTGCGATTCCCAAATGTCTTGGCGCAGTGGATAGTTCACTAAAATGGTTTGCAAACTGCAAAGATGGACAATTCGTTGAAAAAGGCGCAAAACTAGGTGAAATTGTCGGCCCTGTTCTCAGCATGTTAACAGTGGAGAGACTGCTCTTGAATCTACTTGGGCACCTGTGCGGTGTTGCAACCATGACACGCCAGTTTGTGGAAGCCGTCGAAGGAACAGGTGCCAGAATATACGACACGCGAAAAACCACTCTTGGTTGGCGGCGACTTGACAAATACGCAGTTCGGTGCGGCGGCGGTTACAATCACAGAACCGGACTGTTCGACGCTATTCTTATTAAGGATAATCACCTTGCTTTTGGTAACCTGCCGGGTTACGTACTCGACAGCAATCACACAGTCGATGATTCATTGAAAAACGACCAATCCGAATGGATGGAACACAGAAGTGGTGCTTTTTCGTCGGCTGAGTCGATTAATCGAGCCAGATCGTTCCTGACAAAACTCATCGAAGAACAGAAAAAAAATGGAAAAACCGAGCCTCTTCCGGTTGATCGTTTGCCGATAATCGAAATAGAGGTCGAATCAATTGAGAATTTCGATGAAGTTTTAGCGGCAAAGCCCGATATTGTTCTTCTCGATAATATGACTACTGACATGCTCAGAGAAGCGGTTGCTATCAGAAACAAATTCGCTCCTGACGTCGAACTGGAGGCTTCCGGTGGAGTCACGCTTCAAACAGTTCGTGCAGTTGCCGAAACAGGTGTTGAACGGATTAGTTCCGGTTCGCTCACACATTCGAATTTCTCACTCGATATCGGCCTCGACTGGGAAGGGTAAATTGTGCTAAGACGCCAGACTTTAGTCTTTAGACTTCAGAATTTTTATGAATTTTCTGATATATTGTCAAATTATTCAAGAATCTGGTTCCTGAAGTCTGATGTCTTTAATCTAACGTCTTAAGTCTGACGTCTATTATACTGTCGCCCGGCATAAACTGCATGTTTTCCAATTTAGGGTACGCTTAAGATAATCAGCATTAAGCATTGAAAAACTAGAAAAAGGAGCCGACCAACGGGAGGCAGAACACTTCACGCGAAGCGTACCGCCCTTACCGGGCTCCGGTATAACAACAAAAATGTCCGACATAAAAATAATCGAGGTACAAACCCGACGGGACAAAAAACGGTTGATGGAGTTTCCGTGGAAACTTTACAAAAACGATCCTTTATGGATTCCGCCGCTAAGGCTCGACCAGAAAGAGTTGCTCGGTTATTCACGCTGTCCATTTTACGAATCTAACGCGATTCAGACGTTTCTTGCTCTAAAAGGTGACGAACCCGTTGGCAGAATTGCGGCAATTCATAACGTCGGACACACAGACAGATACGGTGACGGTGTCGGTTTCTTCGGCTTTTTCGAATCAATCGACGACTCGGAGGTCGTGGCCGGCCTGTTTGAAGCGGCTGGCAATTGGCTTGCGGCTCGCGGTCTTACGAAAATTCGTGGCCCGGTTAATCCTTCTTTGAATTACACGTTGGGGATGCTTATTGAGGGGTTCGACACATCGCCTTTCTTCATGATGTGTTACAATCCGTCATATTACCAGCGTCAGATCGAGAACCTCGGTTTCGAGAAGGTGGAGGACCTGTATTCTTATTGGGGACATGTGGAGATGCTTCCGAAAATCCGCAACAAACTCGGCCCTGTCTGCGAAATGATAAAAGAGCGGACTGGAGCTACTGTTAGAAATCTGAACAAAAAGCGGTTTCGACAAGACGTGGAGATGTTTCTGGGCATTTATAATCGTTCCCTGACAAATACTTGGGGATTTGTGCCGATGTCGGACGCTGAGGTTAAAGGAATGGCTGCCGGACTCCGATACTTGATGGTGCCGGAACTCGCTGTCGCTGTTGAAATCGACGGCAAGCCGGTTGGCGCTTCGTTTTGTTTGCCCGACTACAACCCGAGAATCAAGGCAATTGACGGACGGTTGTTTCCTTTCGGTTTTATGCGGTTGATTTTCCGAAAGGACCGCATTAAAAAGCTGCGAATTCTAAGTACAAATGTTTTGCCGGAATACCAAATGTCCGGTCTCGGACTTGTACTTGTGGACTCGCTGGTTCCGAAAGCAATGGAATGGGGAATTCAAGAGGCGGAATTTTCCTGGGTGCTGGAATCAAACAGTTTTTCTCGTGGCAGCTTGGAAAAAGGTGGCGCAATCCGCACTAAAACGTACAGAATTTACGAAAAAGTATTACCTCAGGTGCCAGTTTTAAGCCGCTAATAATATTACCCTTCACCCGTTCACCTGTTCACCTGCTCACCTGTTTCCCGTGTTTATTCAAGAAGTAAAAACCTCACACGATTTGAAGCGGTTCATGTCGTTTCCGTGGCAAATATACCGGAACGATCAGTTTTGGGTGCCGCCGCTGCTGATTGATGTGAAAGAAACGCTTGATCCACATAAACACCCATTTTACAAACACGGTGAAGCAGCAAAATTTATCGTCACATCAGATAATGAAGTGCTCGGTAGAATTCTGGTTGCGGACGATCCCCGTTACAACGCGGAAAATAATTCCGAAGTCGGTACTTTCGGCTTTTTCGAAAGTATAAATGACAAAAGCGTTGCGAAATTGCTGTTTGATGCAGCTTGCGAATGGTCCGGTAAGCGAGGACGAAAAAAGTTGATGGGACCGATTGATTACTCGACGAATTACGGCTGCGGCCTGCTTATCGACGGGTTCGATTCGCCGCCTCGAATGATGATGAATCATAATCCGCGGTACTACCTTGATTTAATGAACGAAAACGGATTCGTGAAAAACAAGGATTTGTTTGCCTGGTGGTTTCAGGACCCGTATGATATTGTCGAAAAGTGGACGCCGCTCGTTGATAGAATTGGCGGACGTCATAATATCTTAATACGACCTTTTAAAAGAAGTAACTTTCAGGAAGACGTGAAAAAATGCTTGAAGGTTTACGATGAGGCAAGAAAAGACTGGTGGTGGTCGTGCGTCTCTTTGACGTCAGCGGAAGTCGATTTTTTTGCCAAGCGGTTAAGCATGATCGGCGACGAGAATCTGGTTTACATTGCCGAAGCGGAGGGCGAACCGATTGGTTTTTCGATTACAATGCCGGATTATAACGAAGCCATAAAGCCGTTAAACGGGCGTCTGACTTGGTTTGGGCTCCCAATCGGGCTTTGGAACCTTTGGCGGAATACGAAGAAAATCAAGACCGCCCGTATGATGGTTTTGTGTGTGCTGCCGAAGTACCAGAAAAAAGGGGTCGGCGAACGCCTGATCTTGCAAACTCTTAGTTACGGCAAGTATAATGTAAAATATACTGGTGCCGAGCTGAGTTGGACCGACGAATCGAATGACAAGGTTAATAAAATCATCGAGAGAATCGGCGCTCAAAAATACAAAACTTACCGAGTCCTGGAAAAGGAAATATTTTGACAGAGCAAAAGTTTTGAGCCGGTTTGTTAGGGTGAAAACGCGCAATCCTCGACTATTGCGACTCCGTTTTACTTCGTCTGGAAAAGTCGAGGAGCAAATAATATTTTAATACAACCTGAAACATGAATAATGATGACGGACGCTCACCACTTGCGATTGGTTACGCCTGGAGCGTGATAATTTCGACAATTGCTCTTGAAATGACATTACCGGCGTTGTTCGGTTTTTGGCTCGACTACAAGTTTGGCACACTCATTCTTTTTACAATTATTGGGGCTGTTCTCGGCATGATAACTGGAATGACGCATCTTATTCAGATTACCAAACGGAAAATGAAATAGCGTACAGAACACGTCAAAAGTAAATTTTAGACGAGCCGTAATACTTCCGCAGGTACTGTTTTTTCAAGTTGCAATTTGGTATAATTCACAAAAGTCCGGGTGGATGGTTCCTGGGTGTCACATAATTTTGTTTGCAGAAAAAAATTTTAAAAATGTCCGAATCAGTTCCTTTTGTATCTATTGAAAAATCCTCGAAACCTCTTTTTATCGGTATTGATGTCGGTGGAACGAGTATAAAAATTGGAATGACCGACAGTTGCGGTTCTTCAATTGATTTGAAAGAATACGACGAAGATGGGACATCCAGAAGTGTTGCCAAAGTCGTGACGGAAAAAAATCCGGAGACCGCAACTGCGATTATGACCGGTGAAATACGGCGTCTCATGGACAAACTCTCGTTAAAGTCGAGCGACGTTGCAGGAATTGGTCTAGGTATTCCGAGCACAATGGATTTCAACACAGGCAAATTACGCCGTCCGCCGAATTTACCGACTTGGGAAGGGTTCCCAATTTGCGGCGAATTGTCGAAGCAGACTGGTTTTCCGGTCACTTTTTGCAACGATGCGAACGCTGCCGCTTACGGTGAATATTGGGTTGGGTCGGCGAAAGGAAAAAAAAGCGTCGCACTTCTAACTCTCGGTACCGGAATTGGATGCGGAATCATCATTGACGGAAAATCAGTTGACGGCGCAAACGGTTACGGAGGCGAATGTGGACACATAATTGTTGACACGGCACCTAGTGCCAGATTATGCGGTTGTGGTCAATACGGACACATGGAAATATACGCAAGCGCAACAGCGGTTGCAAGGCAAGCGATTTTGGTTACCGATTTGAAAAAAGGACCGCTTCGAAACAGAATTTCGCAGGATACGAAGTTGAGCGACATTCCGAAAATCGTGTGCGAAGAGGCCGAAAAAGGTGACGATGTCGCACTTGAAATAATAATGGAAGCGGCCAAATACCTCGGAATAGGTATTATTTCGCTTCTGAATACAGTTGATCCGGCGTGCATTTTGCTCGGTGGGGCAATGACTTTTGGTGGAAAGGGTGCTCCGATTGGTGAAAAATTCATCGCGCGAGTCAAGCAAGAAATAGATAACCGCGCTTTTCCAGCAATTGCGGCTAATCTTGCTATTGATTTTGCCGTTCTCGGCGGAGATGCCGGTTACATTGGTGCTGCAGGTTTGGCAAAAGAAGCCGCCCTAAACTCCTAACTCCTTCCTACTTCCTCCTAATACCCAAAGCCTAATGCCTAACGCCTCCAAATGACAACTGTCCTGAATTATCTCGGTATTTTCATTTACGTGCTCCTCGGCGTGGTTGCTTTTTGGGGCGCATACAGCGTAATAATTCTTTGGAGGCGTATTTCGCAGTTAAGCTTCAAAAACGAAGCGGAACAGGTTGAGTTTCTCGAAGCGGTTCAGCAGTACGTGACATCAGACAGAACAGATGAACTTGAAAAACTCTGCGAATACGACCCACGTGCTGTTGCTCAAATGGTAGTTGTTGCTATTCGTTACAAGAACACGCACAAAGAAAAAATACAAGCCGAAAAACTCCGTGATCTATTTGTCGAACGGTTTCAACGTGACGTTTCGGCGGAACTCGATTACCGCGGAAGTTGGGTGCAGACGATTATCAAGGCCGCTCCAATGCTGGGCCTGTACGGAACCGTTGTAGGCATGATGGGCGCGTTTGGAAAATTAAGTGCGGTTTCGCAGGTCAGCCCGGATAAACTTGCTTCTGATATTAGTGTCGCGCTTATTACAACTGCGTGCGGACTTACAATTGCGATTCCGTTGATTTTGGCAACTGCGAGCACAAACAACCGGATCAGCAAATTGGAAGATTTGACCAGTTCCGGCATTAACCGTCTAATCGAAATTTTTTGTTCAAAATAATTAATTCGGTTTTTATGCGTAGACGCGAATTTATAATGCCTGCAATTCCGCCGTCTGAGCCGGAAAATCAAGAGCTTGGACCGCTTCTCGTCGTAAGCCGGAAAGCAATGGGGGGAGAATTCGAAGTGTCGTTTAGTGGAAATGATTTTCCGCTCGGCACCGCAGCCGCACTCGATTCACTCGACGAAGTTGAAAGATTGGAAAAACAGTTTTCCGTTTTCATACCTGAAAGCCGAATTTCATTTATTAACAAAGTTGCCGCTTACGACCAGGTACGTTTAACTGACGAGTTATTCGAACTTATCCGGTTCGCATTGAAAACAAGTGAG
>JBOFQC010000867.1:0-1595 GCA_051660725.1 Thermoguttaceae bacterium | reverse complement strand
TGATAGACACCATCCTGGTTGATGTTGTTCATGTTTTTCTGTGTTTCAAGAAAGAAAGTAATGAGACATTCCAGATTCAGCCTGTTTTTTAGCGTGGCGTTATCATTTGAATCTTCCGGGTAAAGAGCACGGAATTCCTCTATTCGTTTATTTACGAGTTCAAGAACAACACCACTTTTATCTAATTCGTTAGTTGCCGAAGCTGATGTTTCGGTGGCAGGGGCTGTGGTGTCAGATGCTACGGTATCTGGAGTTTCTGTTTCGGAGTTTTCTACTTCCTCTGGTAATGTGTCGAAAACTATTGTGTCGGCGTATATTTCGCTTTCATCTTGATTCAATTTATTTTGGCTCGATTCATCTTTATTCTTTTCCGGCAAATCCTTATCAAGGTCGAGTTTTAGTCGCCAAGCAAAAGCTGCCGTACGCAAGTCGCCGAACGTATCAGGTACAAACAGCGGCTTTGGCGGCGAACCTGATACTGATGTGCCTCGATTAAAATAATACTGTTCAAGTTGCAGCTTCTCCCTGAATATTGTTGACATCAGTGCTGCATATATTTCAATATTAAAATTCTGACCGGACGTGAGATTACCCAGTATCGCATACATGTAATTGTATTGATAGTATGAATTATTAGGATTGAAACTCCAAGGGGAATACCCGGCTGGATACCTCATTCGTGATGTCGAACCGGACGCCCCCGGTCCGGTAGAGAGTGACGCCGATTTCGCTTTTTCTTTCTTGGCAGAAAGTGTGTCATCTGACAAATTCATGCCGAGTAATCCGTTCAACGTCTGTTCGGCAGCGTCAAAATCTTTCGTCCAGTATTGCGTTTGCATTTGTCTGTACAACACTTCCCAGTTGTCTGGATTCTTTGGCTCAATGCGGTCCAGAATCAGTTTGGCAGAAGTGTAATCTTCCTGCGCGAGCATTTTGTCAATTGCGTCAATTTGGTCGGCAAGGTCCGATTTTTCAAACAGTATCTGCATGAACAGTGACGCCGCACGTTCTTTTTCACCACTCGAATAATAAAGAGACATCAAACGGTCATTGTCAGCGGCTAGTTTCGTTTGGTCGCACAGCATTTCCTGGTACCGAATTGCTGTTGTGATATCACCTTGCGATTCGGCAATTTTCGACAATTGCCCCAAAAGCAGCGTGTCATTTGCTTTAGCTTCGTCGGAATCGGTTAAAAGTGATTCCAGCGTTTGACGTGCCGTGTGATAATCGTCTGCCGAAGCGTAAGCCTGAGCAAGACAATATGTCGCTTCACGTTTGCCTGCGGGATCATTTACATTCTGTTTGAGCCGTTCCGCAAGGAGGTTGAATTTACGTTCCTGCTGATAAATGGTTGTAAGTCGTGACACCATTAACATCTTGCTTGACAAATCTTCAGCACGTTCAAAAAGTCTCCAAAGAATATCAATTGCTTCGTCGCTTTGTCCGCTTATATTCAGCGCATTTGCCAACGAAGACATGCTGGTCTGGTCGGTTGGATCAATTCGTACAGCTCGCCGCAACGCTTCAATCCCCCCTTGTTGATTTCCAACTGAAAGCAACATGTCCGCATAAAACCTGCTGTTCGCGGCGTTACC
>JBOFQC010000866.1:0-7295 GCA_051660725.1 Thermoguttaceae bacterium | reverse complement strand
TGTAGGTCGCAGCGATGCCGTCGCAGGTGACCGGCACCGCAGCCGGAGAACGACCGCCCGGCACATCCAGCACGGCATCATCGACGTATTTTTTGTTCGCATAATGCTCGCCGGTGACCGGAGCAAGCGGCGTGCCGCGATGCGAAAAATCGATTCCTTCGGTCGTCACGAGGTCTTCGAGTGGGACATTGATTTCAGACATTTTTTGGGACTCCAATGTTAAAAACGGATCAGAGCGACGCCCGACATGGGAATCGCAAAAACAATTTCAGCATAATCGAACGTCTGGGTTTGCCGGTTCACCGCATGACCGATTCTGTTACCAAAATCGTCATACGTTTCGATGAGCGGGCGAAGCGAGCCGAGCTTGTGCATGATCGGCCAGACGGTCGCGGGTTCGGTCTGTTTGTGGACGAAAACGCCATCCTTCAAATGCCGATCTAAAATGTCGGCGTTCCGGTTGACCACTTCGGCAATTTTTTTGAGCGTTGGTTCGGACAACCGATATAATTCGCATAGACTTGGTATGTCATACAAAATATTCTTTGTTATAATCGTTAATATCGAACATTGTTATCAAAGTGTCACCCGCATATTTGGTAAATTATGCGGATTACATCAGGCACACATTATATGGGGGGTCTGTCTGGCATAAATGTACAATATTTCCGTCAAGAAGCCGGTCTACATCTTCTTTTTTTGCACTGTCACCACACATAAGCCGGTGTTCGCCGAGTAGCCACAAATCGCCGCGCTGTGTTATCGCTGCATCCGGCGGTTCTGGCACACTGTCCGGGTCTGTATTTCCCTGCGTCAAATCAGTTGCAAGTAATTGTAGTAACGATTTCTCCGTGAAGCCGAGCGAATCCATGTTGAACCCACTCGCTTGGAGTGACGCAATTTCTATCGGCAAAATTTCGAGATTCCACTCTGCAATTTCGCCGGTTTTGTTGTCCGCAATACGAAACGCTTTCACTTGTTCCGGTGAAAGTTCCGTTGCAACATGAACCGGAACTTTTGCGAGTCCAAGCTTTTTTGCAGCTAGAAATCTTGTGTGCCCCGCTATGATGATGCCATCGGTATCAACGACGATTGGTTGCCGAAAGCCGAACTCTTTGATGCTTTTCGCAACCGGGTCAACCGCCTTCTCGTTGATGCGCGGATTGTTTTCGTAAGGAATAATCGTATCAATATCTCGAATCTCTATTGTAAAATTTTCGTTCATGTAATTCTCTCTTTGGTAAAATGCGAATAATCCTCTTGGCTCATACAATGCTTTTTTCAGCATGGCGACGCATCAATTCCGAGTACTTCAAGCAGCAACACGACACCATTGTCCCAGCCGACCCAATCTTCAAATGACTTACAATCAAGAGCGTCTTCGATGTCGTCGAAGTCGATATTTTGCAACTCTTCTTTGGGAATGCGGACGCTGACAATAGTTGCGTCATTGTCCAATAGCAAGGTGTATTCGTCCTTGTGCTTGAGCAGGAATTCCCAGCGTTCTCTGTCGGTTTTCAGTTCGTTCCAAGCCGTTGCAGCGTGCTTGTATTTCGCAATCAATTCTT
Source organism: Thermoguttaceae bacterium (assembly GCA_051660725.1). GTDB lineage: Bacteria > Planctomycetota > Planctomycetia > Pirellulales > Thermoguttaceae > JAVBSX01. Next base: position 5,727 of record JBOFQC010000866.1, on the reverse strand, counting down.
CACAAGTCATGTGTTCTCCAGTTAAAATAAAAGTTGTGTGTTTTGCACCTCAAAATCCAGAGCGGGATGACGGAACTGCCCCGTCCCCTCAACCTTGGGTGGGTCGCGGCTCTCTCTTGAGCCTTCTCCCGCATCGTGCCACCAACGGCAATCCAAAAATTTCGGGTATTTGTTTGACCAATCGAATGGCGATTCTTTCAATAACTTTTTTCGCTTCTTGTGACCGCATAAAAATTTACAGTAACGAAATTGATACCCCCACCATTTTGAAAATCCTTGTCGTAACCATTCCGTCCGACACCGTGTTCCAAGTCTTGTTATCATCAGTCGCGGATGAACAGGTCCGCCTTCCGCATCGAGATAAATTTCTGTTTTGATAAATCCGCCGTATAGCCACGATGATGCTTGGTACACATAACCCGGCTTGCCTCGCAACCCATCCGCCCACGAAAAAAGCAATTGAATATTCGGTTTGTGAGTGCGAATCCAATCCGCACACAGCGACAAAAAGTGCGATTCGGAATTTCGAGGCAACTCGTCCCGCAAACAAAGCCGGTTCAGTTCAAAATAATCGCCGGTGTCAAGACTCGGAAACAGTCGCTGAATCGTATGCCGAGGTCTGACACCGTAGCCCCACATTGATACGGCGGCGATTTTTCCAGACTCATCGCGCTGTGCTAAATTCAGAAGGCAGTGCGGCGGGAATATTTTCGAGTAGTGCCAAGTGCGGACAAAATTCTTTGCAGCCGCTAAATTTATGCACTCAACAGGACTGGCGGGAATAATTGTTACCATAAAATCGTGCGTTAATTGCGTTCGCTCATCCCCATTTCGTTTGCGATGGTGGCGGTCGTTTTTACGGGTGCAGAGTCTACGCCCGTTCCCGAATTTTTCAAATTCGTGCCACTCATTGCACGCTGTCCAAGTTCTGATAAAATTTCGTCACGTCTGACAGCCAGTTCGCCGATGGTGACCATATCGAGTTCGTTACGAATAAGGTTCTCATCGATTTCGGCAAGTTCGGCAGCAAGCTCGTTGGTGTCGAGGACGGTGAAGTCGATTTCCGACCAACCGAGTTTGCGAGCCGCTTCGAGTCGATGCGCACCGGCAATGAGCTTATTGTCCGGCGACAGCGTTATCGGATTTATCAGTCCGACGGTACGAATCGACTCGACAATTTCGTCAACTTTGCCAGCATCGAGTGGACGGCGGAATTTCGATTGCGTGATTTTTTCAATTTCGATTTTCATAATTTTTGTGTGTTAATGTATTCCCAAAAACGCGCCCAAACGCACCAGTTTTGCGCGTGTCGGCAAGCGAAAACGAGTTAGAGTAAAATCCGTCCAGACGGACGGAGCCAACACGGGGGGCAAACAGCGTCAAACCCTGCGTTTTCTAGGGTTTTTGTGCGCCGCCGGAAAGAAAGACTGTCTAAATATGCGTTTTCTATTGCCCCTTATTGCAACAGAAATGCCACCAAGTACCTAAAATTGTTTTCGTTGCAATAACTGCTTCACGCTAGAAAACAAGGCACTTGCGAATTGTCGTAACAGCAAAGAGTTTATTGTTACAATGGCACGGTATTTTCGTTACGCCTCAACAATAATGCAGATAGTTATTGTTACTGCAATTGCAATGAACCGGATTCGGCCCGGAATCTAAGGCGACGTCATTCCCAAGACCTTAGAGCTACCATACCATTGCGTCTGTCAAGCGGCGACTAGCGTGTTGCCGTCCCAGCGAATGAGTGCCGATTCGGTCATTGCTTTTTGTAACACATCAATTGGCACAGCGAGAGATTCGGTTGTGTAACAATTATTCTTCGCTTGCACTCGCTTGCAACCGCGATACCATGCACGCCAGTTCGTCTGAAGGGCCTTTTGCAATTGTTGAAACGGAAATAAGTAACAACGTCTGCTCGGCAAAAACGCATAAGCGATATAATCGCAGTGCAGCGGCTTGCACGCCCAGCCGAGTGTTTTGCGTTCGAGCGAACTATACGTTTCAATAAGTACGTCGTCATAATCGGTGTGACGCACCTTTTCGTCGACCATCACCGTCCCGCCGTTTTGCAGGTGAATAATGCGGTCAATGCCATTGTGCTGCTCTGGGCAGTCGCCAATCACTCGTTCCATTGACGTAAAGTACGGAAACGCAGTGCGATAGACGTCTTCCCACCATGCTTCGTCTGCAATCGTTTCGGAGCGTGCGAGGCTTTTGTGAAAATCGTGAATCATGTCTGGTTCCCCCAATTCGACCAGCCGGTTTTGCTAAACTGTTCGATAATGTTATCGATTGTGACGGCAAGTGGGAGAAAAAACAGGGAGGCGATTGAATTTTGTGGTGGGGGTATTGAGTATTTGCTGAAAAATGTTAGATTAAGAACAAATATGATTTGATTGTGGTTTGATATTTTCTGTCGCTTCGGGCAGAAATTTTCCTGTCACGGGTCGGCGTTTAATATCGTAGGGGGAAGTGTTGAGCGTGCCAACCAACCACTGTGATCGAACCATGTGCCCCCTGATCCATTGCTGATTTTCCTCAAACGACACCCAAATCACCGCCTTTCTGCTTTCCATGATCTTTCCTTTTGCATTACGTCATCGCATGGTGTCTTCGCCCGAAACCTCTTCCATGATCCCTCTGGACGAAAAGCCGGAAGATACTGGTTCTGATCCACTGCCGTCAAATGAGGCGGAATTACCTGTAATTCCCGTCCCCCTGGAAGAATCAGATGAGAGGTCAGATCAGCCGGAACTGCCAACAGATGACGATGCTGCTCCACCAGTCATCGCGGACGATACGAACGGCCCTGAACCGATTCTATCGGAACTTCGAACGCTCATGCTGCAACTCGCCAAAGATTTTGAGAGTAAGCTCAAATACGATGCCGCCAAGCAGGGACAAATCGATAAACTATACAACGAGACGCAAGAATACAAGCAAGGAATCCTACGCAAATTTCAACATTCGTTGATTATTGCCGTAATAGAACAGATTGATCAGGCGGCAAAACAGATTGCATTTTTCACAAATGCCGAATTTTCCGAGACGATGTTTCGGAAAATGCTCGATTCGTACCAAGACATTACGGTCAGTTTTCAAGATATGCTCACAGAAAAATTTAGTGTTCAGGTTTATCGTTGCGAACCACATACTCGGTTCGATCCAAAACGACAACGCACTTTGAAAACAACGCCGACTCGCGACGTGACACTGAATAAGCATGTCAAGGCATCGCTACGTCCCGGTTATGAAACGGAAGAATGCTATGTTATTCGTCCAGAACTCGTCGAAGTGTATATCTTCGATGAAACGGCGGAGGTGTCCTTGATCGCAAAGAATTGACCAGAACAGCGTACAACACTGTGTTTTTGTATGTTTTTAAATTTTTGAGACCTTTTGAAAGGAACAACAAATGTCAGGCTCACCCAAACGAGTGTATGGTATCGACCTCGGAACAACCTATTCGGCCATCGCATTCGTCAACGAACACGGCAAGGCGGAGATCATCACTAACTCTGACAATGAGCGGGTGACGCCCTCGGTCGTCTTTTTCGAGTCCGAGGACAATGTGATCATCGGCAAAATTGCCAAAGAATCCGCAAAGACCGATCCCGGAAAAGTTGTTGATTTTGTCAAACGACAAATGAGCGACAAAGATTGGGCATTTGAAGTGGATGGCAAATCATACAAACCAGAGGAGATTTCGGCGCACATTCTGCGTCGGCTTACTGGCGACGCCAAAAAGACTGGCGACCACGACGTTCAAGACGTTGTCATCACCTGCCCCGCCTACTTCGGCGACATGGAGCGAGAACGGACGCGTTTGGCAGGCAAACTGGCGGGACTCAATGTCCTTGAGATTCTCGACGAACCAGTTGCGGCGGCACTCAATTACGGTCTCAACGAAGAGGCTAAGGGCAAGAATGTCATCGTCTACGATCTCGGCGGTGGGACGTTCGACGTAACGGTGGTCAGTATCGGCAACAATCCCGACCAACATGAAATCACTATTGTCTGTACGGAAGGAAATCATCAACTCGGAGGAAAAGACTGGGACGACAGGATCGTCAATCATTTTGTCTTGGAGTTTCAAAATCAAACCGGGTGCCTCGCGGATTTGCTCTGTGATCCAGAGACGGCGTATGACCTGCGTTTCAATGCCGAGACCGACAAAAAAACGCTCTCGTTACGACCAGAAATTAAGCGACGCATCGTGTTTGAGGGGGAGAAACCATCTGTTGAATTGTCCAGAGAAAAATTTGACGAGATGACGGCAGACTTGCTCGAACAAACTTTTGCGCTGACCGATAAAGTCCTTGAAGAGGCAAAGGCAAAGGGTATTACGAATATACACGCATTCCTGCTGGTCGGTGGTTCAACCCGAATGTCACAGATCAAAGAAAGGATCACCGCGAAATATGGTGCCACACTCGGCGTAACGCCGGTCGAATTCGATGTCGATGAGGCGGTTGCAAAAGGTGCTGCGAAACAAGGCGAGATCAACCTGATCACGTCCGCGGTCAACACAGGCACCAAAAAATTCGACGATCTGACCCAAGCGGAACAAGAGAAAAAAATAGAAGAAGTTGCCGAAGCAACCGGCAAGACCGAGGAAGAAGTGCTTCTCGCAGTCACGACAAAAGTGAAGAAGGTCGCTACGAAGAGTTATGGGATTCGGGCTTTGAAAGATGGGCAACCAATCGTCCGCAACCTTATCACCAAACAGACACCGGTGCCGACGACGGGGAGCCAGACATTTGGAACTGCCGGAGCGAACGCCGATGCAATTGATTTGGTGGTTTTCATGAACAACGAATCAGAGGTCAATGCGCCACTCGACATGAGTGACGAACTCGGTCAGGCGGAGTTTCCGCTTGATGGTAATTTACCTGCGAAGGCACCGATTGAAATCACATTTGAGCTGGACGATCAAGGCAAGCTCACTCTCATCGGACTGGACAAAACCCACGGCAAGAAGATTGTCGCCAACTTCAAAGTTGAAGGAATTATGTCGGATGCAGAGTTTCAAGAAGCCGTCGTCAAACAGCGTGATCTCGTCGTGGAGTAGACTCAACCAACAACCTTCTCCAAAGCCATGAAACGATTATTGCTTCTGTTGTGTTTGCTGCCTCCTGCGGGCGGCTGCACTGATTATTCTTCGGCTCACGTCGAGGGTTCGTCAGCAAATGTTGCCGCCGCAGAGCCGACGATGAAAGACGATGCGACGGCGTGTGCCTACTGGAAGTGTTCCACTGAGAAGAAACTGTATATGCAAAAATACGTCAAGCAGGAAGGGGAAAAGTACGTCCCCGCCGGTTCATTCAAACTCGAAGGCGGCGGAGTCGGCGCCTTTCCGCTCGCCGACCTCGAAAAACAGGGTAGCGATGGTGCGAAGGTTTCTGTGAACGATGGCTTTGATCCGTGCCCGTATTGCAAAAGCACCAGCCTTGGTAATTGTCCGTGCAGTAAAACTCATTGTATGCCTACCGGCGGCGGCAATCGTGTTACTTGCCCGTGGTGTGGACAGACCAACACTTACGGTGGCAGTGGCGGTTGGGGCGTCGGTGGTGGCGGTTGATTGCGTTTCGTCCAGAATGTTCCTCGTTATCGTAGTTACTATGTTATTGTCAAGGGGTTCAAGGAAAAAAGGACGATTTTTGGAAAATTTTTACGGTCCGTTTGGACGTGATAGGCATGGAAACCATCAGGCATGATACGGTT
>JBOFQC010000865.1:0-2857 GCA_051660725.1 Thermoguttaceae bacterium | reverse complement strand
AATCGATTAACCCGGCGAGAATGAAGAGCGGATGATCGGAATTAAGCAGCGAATCGAGCCGCGACTGAAAGAGTTGGAGCTGCGACCGTTCGGTTTCGGAAGTTTTTTTCGGTTTCATGCTGACAAAAAATGCAAGGTTTTTCAGGAATACGCTGTTTTTTGGAAGAAAACATTGCAATATTTAACCCCGGCAAACCAGAAAAGTTTCTTGTTTTTCTATGCCCTGGGCACTTTTTCTGGGCTGACTACATAGGGTAGCAAGCGTCAGTTTTCCACTTTTATCAAGATACTGAATAATCGCAGCTAGTTCCCCACCATCTGCCCCGGTGTCACCATCTATCTTGCGTGAAGCCAGCATCGTTGGATGCGGATAATATCTATCAAATGACTTAATATTCGCAACCCAGTCGCGGAAGTCATAAAATTCTTTGGGAATATTAGGATCGCACAGTGCCGAAAGAGCGGAACCTTGATGTTTCATATTTATATGGCAATCCGTTTCCATCTCAACTTTGTGCCATACCAGATCAGTATCAGTGTCAGTATCCACCACTTCGTATTCCTGCGTTAACGAATCATCCTTAACTTCTAACTCGTAATGCCTACGCCCATTGTTTTCGCAAATGACTCTAAATTTGTGGCATCCAATTTTTATTGTTTCTCTTAGACAACATTTTTGGGTAAAATCGAAATTAGCTCTCCAAGAACCAATTTGGTTGTCACCGGTATAAAATGAAAGTGAAAAAACACAACTGGACAGACTTTTACTCCCTGCTTTTGCTAAATCATTCAGCCTCCATGAGCGTGATTGCAACCAATCGTCAATATCGCCTTTCATTAAATGCGAAATGAAATCAATAAACTGCAAAAAATTCGACTTGCCACTTCCGCTCAAACCGACAAAGCAGTTGATGTCTGAACATCCAACCCCCGTTTCGAATAAACTTTTGAAGTTACTGACATTGATTCTTGATATTTTCATTTTTTCGTATTACGAAATTTACTTGTTGTTCAGCACCAGTTCGATAACGTCGTTCGCGGTTTTGTCGTCAGAAAATAACCGTACTTCGTCCAATCCGTGAGTAAACGAACCGGCGATAAATTTTGGGTATTTCGCCGCCAATCCGTTTACAATCTGAATGAACGAATCGCGGGAAAGTCCGAACGCCGCGATGGGCGAAACGCATGGCATCTGGAAATCCGCTTCCTGCATTTCACGAATCGTGAACGCATTACGTTTGGCGAGCGAACCCGCCAAGTACAGCCCGTAAAGCACCGCCAGCGGTTCCGGTTCAATGGAGTTTCGCGTTAGGCCTATTATGGTTTTCCCTTTCATTTCCAGTTGCACAAGTGGATTCTTGCCGGTGCCAATTGGTGAATTTTTGAATAAACTGTATAACGCGGATAATGCACTGCTCCGAGTTGCACTTGAGGATACACCGCTTGATAATTTTTCGTCTAATTCGCGCTTGTTGGTTGGTGACGCAACATTAGTTTCGCAAACGAACCATTTTACCAGTGGTGAACAATTTGCTAGGCGAATCCATAGAATTTGCCAAAGCATGGAGTTGTCTGAGCCATATTTTTCAGCAACCGCAAGCACCGGAGTCATCTTACTGTTTGTAATTTCTATAAGCCCTGATTCCCGAAACCACGCCATTGCAGAAGCAACCATAGGTGCGCCAGCTCCAAAATTTTCCCGAACACTTTCCTTATGTTCTGCAAGTTTTGCAATCCAAGATGGCTGCAACCCGAATCTCTCATATTTTCCAACACCAACTATAGTCATTGTCGTTCCTTTAGTATTTCTTCTGGAGTGATAAATTAAACAACCTGCTTCATCATGTTCATTACAGCACAGGCAATGAGTACACTTTTCGGAATTTATTGACAACGGGCTAAATTTTAATGCCCCATGAAAACATTCCGCTTCGCAGGATCGGCAACCGACGCAGGATAATGTTTTATAATAAATCCTTGATAAATGTGAAACAATTTTTTTATAGTTTTGCGTGTTTTGCAACGTAAAAACGAACTGACTGTTTTTTCCAATTGGCTTGATTTCCAATTCAATCAGCTCGCTTCGATAATGAATTATCCGTTGTTCGTTGCTGTGGTATTCAACACGCCCCAGAATTTTTAACCATTCGAGGAATGTCGTTTTATGCTTCGCTGGGACGATATAAGTAACGTGATTTCCTTTGATTTCTACCGATGGAATGTCAATTACATCTTTCAGATACATACCGTTTTTTCTCGCTTGCCATCCACCTTGAAAAATATATGATTCAGCATCTTCTTTTGAAACAAATTCACGATTTGAAGATTTGATTATCACGTCGGAAAATTTTTTTACTTGTTTGGGATAATGCGATTGAACCCAACGTATTACACGCTCGCCTGATTGCGGACACAGAATACAGCCAACCCGATGAATCCCCTTTCGGTACGCTTCGTTGATGATGAGTTTTTCCCGAAATGTGTAGAGCCAAAGTTCGTGGGATGACCAGCCGAGGATCGGCATCGCTTGAGTTTGGCTACTGCTTTTCTTGCCTTCGCCGATGTCGTCGTATTCGGACCGCCGCGAGCTTTCGTCCCCCCGGACACCGACGAACGCGAGGAGTTTGTCGGTAGAATTTCCGTATCGTTCTTTCAGGTGCAAAATAGCGGGGGCACTCTTATGAACACTGCAACACCAACGTAGCACCCGACTTGGGGGCAGGGTCAACGCATCAAAAAAGTTTTGAGTGCTTTTGTTCGGAAGTCGGGATCGAGAGCCGCTTGGTACATCGCCGTTGGAATCGAACGCTTGCCCTTTATCTGATTTAACATGCCAATTGCCAAACGACGCAGTTTC
>JBOFQC010000864.1:0-3889 GCA_051660725.1 Thermoguttaceae bacterium | reverse complement strand
GCTTGAAATGCTTTTAAAAAGAGGATTAACCGTTTATTTGGCAAGTGGTACGGATGAGGTTTTCGTCAAGCACGAAGCGCAGCTGCTAAAGGTTGACCACTTTTTTAACGGCGGAATTTACGGTGCGCAAGACGATTACAAAACTTTTTCGAAAGCAATGGTTATCCAGAAAATTATTAACGACCACGCGCTTTCTGGATCGGAAATGCTTGGATTAGGAGACGGCTACGTAGAAATTGAAAACGTCAAACAAATTGGCGGATATACAGTTGGCGTTGCCTCGGAAGAATCACTTCGAGACGGAACCGTTGACCAATGGAAACGTAACCGTTTGATTGCAGCCGGGGCAGACATGATTATACCGGATTACGGAAATATTACGGAGTTAGAAGGGTATCTTTTTGGATAACCCCCCTCCTCTTCCCTACTTTTTTGTTCGAGTCCCCTCCCCTTTTCATTTTTCCCCCTCCCCCACTACTCACAACGAGTAAATAAGTGATGTTTAAAAGGCTGATTCAAGGATTTGTGGCCAAGAATAATTAACAAATTTACTCTGACTGTTGGAATATTTTACTTATTCCTTAATTTTTAACATCAGAATGTCGATTAATCCCTAAAACTTCTCTATTTTACAATCTTCAGAGAATAGGTGATAAATTGTCAGCTCCAGAAGTAAACGGGAACGCATCTGAAAACATTAACGGTGATTGGGCCGTAAGCGAAGAATGGGGAGAAGCTGCGCAGTCTGAGGAATATAAAGCACTTTCTTCGCCAACTAATTCTCAGAATCAAAAGAGAGTAAAAAAAAGCCCGGAAGAGGAAGTTGATGAAATAATAGGTTCCATTCACGTTCCAGAAGGTATTGACCCGGTGCTTCTTTCGCTTTGGCTCAAGCGTGAGAGAACCAGTTTGCTTCGAAAAATCGAAGAGAAGCTGGAAAAGAAAAACCCAAAAGCGGTTATAAAACACCAAGAATCACCGAAAAAGCAATCACTTTCTGTGATTTACGCCTCTTTTGTCACAATATCAGTGATGATTGTTGTGATACTTTTGGGGCTTATAAACAGAGACGCACCAATACTCATATTACGTAAAATCGCAGTTGCAATGCCTGGTTTTTGCGTAATTGGTTTTATTTTCGGTATTATCACTGAAAAATGTGTCAACCAGTCCGCAAAGCAACTTGTCGAAGAGGTTGTTAAACGAAGCGACGAGTATAAGCAACAAGAAGTTGTTGAGGAAAATTTTTATAACGATCAACAGCAATAAGATCGCAGGCTGCGAAAATTACGGTGAGTCGTAGTCTGAACTTGTTTCAGCAAAAAAACAATGTTTCGGTTAGTAATATTCGTACTTCTTGTTCTTTCGCTGCTCGGTTTGTCGATTCCCGTGCCGGTGAACGGAAAATTCGTCGTTTTTCTTGTTGACCGCAGCCGAAGTATTGACCAAATAGCGGCGAAAACCGCTGATGAATTCTTAAAAGAAGCGAAATCTTACGCAGGAAAAGTACCCACTGAAACAGTATATTTTCCCTCAGTTTCTGATTCGGATGCTGTTTCTGATGCAGATAAAAATTTTCCTCAGATGTCCGACGAAACCGGCACAAATATTGCCGAAGCAATTGAAGAGGCAGTTGCTTGTTGGAAAAAGCAAAGAAGCAAAAGCCAACTTCAGATCGTTCTAATCTCTGACGGAAACGAAACCGCCACGGACGCATTTGCATCGGCCAAAAAAGTGGGTGCACAAATCTCAACGGTCCCACTTCCAGCTTTTGGAACGAGTGGTTCTTTACGGCTTGGTGATTCTTATGTAACCGGCATTATTCCAGAAGTACAGATTTCGGGATTCTGTGCGTCCAAAAGTGTCAGAGTCGGCGAACCGTTTAACTTCGAGCTGCTGATTAGAAGTAACCGAGATACGAAAGCAGAGATAAATATTTTTATACCATGCGTAGTCATTGAACCGCAGTTTTCCTTGCATTACCCTTCGGGAAAAGCAAGGGTTAACGAAGCGAGTAAACTGCAAAATACTGACCACGTGCAGTATAAAACGAATAATTTTCTTGAGTCCGAAAAAAAGAGAATAATCGCTGAAACTGTTGAACTACATGTTGGAGACAATATTTTCACCCTTCCTTATGTGATAAAAAATGACGAAGAATATGCAGACGCTGCAAAAAATGGAATAACATTTTCGGCACAACTTGATGTACGTGAGGACACTGTACCGGAAAATAACTTTGCGGCAACGGCTCTGCAAGTGGCACCTAAACCAAAAGTTTTAATTGTTGATAATAAACCAAGTGAAATAAGAACTTTTGAATCGGCACTCCAACAGCAGGATATTGATATCACGGTTTGTCTGCCAGACGCAATTCCTAAAGCGTTAAATCAGTTTGAAGAATATGACGCCGTTATTTTTTCAAACGTGTCGGCTTCGCAGCTGTCTGAAGATCAAGCTGAAATAATTCGTGAATTTGTCAACAACGGAGGCGGATTTTTAATGCTCGGAAGCGAAAATTCCTTTGGGCTTGGCGGATATTATAAAACGCCAATTGATGCGGTTTTGCCTGTACGTTGCGATTTTGTAAAAGAACGGAAGACACCGCCTCTTGCTCTGCTTATTTTGTTGGACCGGTCAAGTTCAATGTCGGGAGACAAACTTGAACTCGCGAAAGATGCGACCAAGAGCGTCTTTGAACTTCTTACTGAACAAGATTATTTTGGAGTGATTGCGTTTGACCAGGATGTTCACAATATTGTACCGCTTCAAAGAAAAATTGATGAGAATGACGGAATAAATACTGGCGTCACAAATGCCGTTGAAGCGATTTCAAAAGTGACGCCAGGTGGCGGCACAAACATATACAAACCGCTTTGTGAGGCCGTGACACAGTTTACTGCCCCCCTCCCCTCCCCTTCCGCATCTGATGAAGTTGGTATTAAACACGTGCTTTTGCTTACAGATGGGTTCAGCGAGCCGGGTGATTTCGATTCGGTTGTTTCACAATTGCGTAACATGCAAATCACCGTTTCAACTGTTGGTGTCGGCGACGCAGATTACACGTTGTTGGAAAAAATCGCAACTCAAGGCGGCGGACGGTTCTATTCATGTACTTCACCTGAAGCGGTCCCGCAAATTTTTGCACAGGAAACGATCACTGCAAGCAAAGCAGCAATTGAAGAAGAGCCGTTTTTTCCCGTTGTCGCTGAAGAAGCTGCTTTACATTTTATTGAAAAAGAGGTGTCTTCGGAAACGGCGAACGCCCTCCCCTCCCCTCCCCTGCTCGGTTTTGTTGTCACAGAGGAAAAGCCGGGGAGTGAAATGATATTGCGTACAGAGACCGGCGAACCGCTTTTGTGTTTGTGGCGTTACGGACTTGGAATTTCTGCTGCGTTTACTTCTGACGCCAGAAATCATTGGGCAGCCGAATGGACCACGGCCCCTGAGTTTCAGAGGTTTTGGGCCGAAACAATGCGTCAAATAATTCGCAGGCCGAAAGACACTGAAAAAGAAATTGTTGCCGATTTGTGCCATGCTGAGTTGCGATTTTCACCGACAAATTACGAGTTGCTGCGTAATATTGCTGATATTACAAATGGATTATTTAATCCGACACCAAAAGAAATATTTTCTCTTAACACGATAAATGGAAAAACGAGAGATATTTCGTTGACGCCATTTTTTCTTGCTCTTGCTGCGTTCTTATTCGTTTTTAAGGCTGTTGTATACCGGAAGAATATACGTTAGTACTACAGCGCAATGAATTGGTATTGCTCTGATTGCTGGAAATGGTGTAAAATCCGTCCTTCATGAGTATTCACACCACGGAGGATGAGCAAATGGACAAGATCGATACCGTCAAAATCAGAACCGATTTGAAACGATT
>JBOFQC010000863.1:0-6009 GCA_051660725.1 Thermoguttaceae bacterium | reverse complement strand
AATAATCAGGTCCTTAATACGTCCGGTTACAAACAATTCATTGTCGAGCATGAATCCCAAGTCGCCGGTCCTCATGAACGGACCTTCACCGGTGTTCTGGATTCTCGCGTCAAAAGTCACGCTGGAAACTTCGGGCAATTTCCAGTATCCTTCCGCAACACTTGGGCCGCTGACCCAGATTTCGCCGACCTCTTTTTCTTCGCACAAAAAGCAGGTTTCCGGATTAACAATCCTTACCATTTGGTCGATGAAATTTCGTCCGCTGGAAACCAACCTTCTGATTTTTTGGCGTTTCGAGGCGGCTTTTTCAGCGGTTGCGGTTGCTTGGCTTGACTCTTTTCCTGCTATTTCTTCTTTGTCTGCATCAGACGAGTCGATTTCATTTTTGTCTACTTCAACAGCATTTCCATTTGAAAGTGCCTCGATATCAAAGTTTTTGACAAGAGGCGGTTCGGCTACGTACCCGCCGGTTACAATAAGCGTTCCCTCGGCGAGGCCAAAGCAAGGATAAAACGAATTGTATCTGAACCCGCATCTTTCAAATTTTCGGGCGAAGTTTTCCAACGTTTCCGCCTGAACAGGTTCGGCTCCGTTAAACGCGATTTTCCAGCTGCTCAAATCAAGTTGGTCGAGCTGCTCTTCCTTTATTTGGCGTGTGCAAAGATCGTAAGCGAAATTTGGTCCGCCGCTGGTAGTCGCTTTGTATCGAGTAATGGCCGCCAACCAACGGAACGGTTTCTGAAGAAACGAAAGCGGCGACATCAGCACGTTTGGCCTTCCGCAGTAAAGCGGCTGCAAGATTCCGCCAATCAATCCCATATCATGATAACACGGCAACCAGAACACTCCGATATCATGTCTGTTATGCTCAAAACCGAGCTGAATCAGTCGGGAGTTGTGAATCAAATTACCATGCGTAAGTATCACGCCTTTTGGTGTTCCTGTTGAACCTGAAGTATATTGTAAAAAGGCAATTGTCTTCTCGGAAATATCAGGGAAAGACCACTTTTCTTCCAAGCCCGCATCCATTCTGTCGGTTGCGAGCCAGGGGATATTTTTAAGGTCGGGAGCTTCGTCAATCAAAGCACGAACTCTTTGAAGCGTTTCAGTTGTCGTAAGGGCAACGCTTGCATCGGCACTTTGTGCAATTGCCTGAATACGCAGCATTGACCGATTTTTTCGCGGCGGATACACCGGCACGGCAATTGCACCTGCGTACAGACAGCCGAAGAATGCGATCACGAAATCGAGTCCCGGCGGGTAAAGCAGCAGAATCCGTTTCCCTTCCATGTTTCGCGACTGCAACCATGCGGCAATTGCTCTTGCTCGGCGGTCAAGGTCGGCGTTTGATAACGGTATTTCGTCGTCAATACCATTTGCGAGATAAACAAAAGCTAGATCGTTCGGCTGTGAGTATGCACGGTAACGTACAAGTTCGACAAGATTGGAAGGTCCGAAAATCGTTGGGGAAAAATTGGAGTGTGCCACCTGACGGTTTATATTGTATAAAATTTTGAAAAAAGAAACGAACCAGAATATGTGACTTTTGCAAGTGAATCAGCGTATAATATACTGTAACTAGGCATAAATTGCATGTTTTCCAATGTTGGGAAAACTGAGAAGATAAACAGAACCAAACATTGAAAAACTCTGGAAACGAGCCGACCAACGGGAGGCGGTACACTTTACGCGAAGCGTACCGCCATACCGGGCTCCGGTATAAATAAACCCTGACGGTCAGCCTGCCTTGACCGAAACACTTCCAAGCATAAACTAATGATTAGAACGTATTTTTTGAAAAAAACAACCCTCTGACTGTAACCTTAACCTTAAAAAGGAAACTTATGCTTAACATTTACGATCAGGTACAAGAATCAGTAAAATTCATCCGTTCACGTTGGGCCAAGCAGGCGCAAGTCGGAATTGTGCTAGGCACCGGATTAGGCAATTTGGCCAAACAAATTGAAACCGAGGCCGTTATTCCTTACGAAGAAATCCCGCATTTTCCGCGTTCAACCGTTGAAACACATGCCGGTAACCTCGTGCTCGGCACTCTTGAAGGAAAAAATGTCGTCGCAATGGAAGGTCGGTTTCATGCGTATGAAGGTTACGATTCCAAGCTGATTACGTTTCCGGTCCGCGTAATCCACGCTCTCGGAGCTGAAATGCTGGTCGTTTCCAATGCGGCGGGCGGCATGAATCCTCAATACCGGCAAGGCGACATAATGCTAATCGAGGACCACATTAACCTAATGGGAATCAACCCACTGGTCGGAATAAATGATGACCGACTCGGACCACGATTTCCTGACATGTGCGAACCGTATGATTTCAAACTAATCGATAAAGCACTTGAAATAGCACGAAAAGAGAACTTCGTCGCCCAGAAAGGTGTTTACGTCGGCGTACTTGGTCCGAACCTCGAAACACGTGCCGAATACAGATTTTTACGCAATATCGGGGCAGACGTTGTCGGTATGTCAACTGTGCCGGAAGTACTGGTTGCCGTTCATTGCGGCATGAAAGTGCTCGGCTTGTCAATTGTCACCGACCTCTGTTTTCCAGAGTCGCTAAAACCAGCGAACATTGAAGAAATCATCGCAACCGCAAACGGTGCCGAGCCGAAACTGACGAAAATCGTCCGCGGCATAATTAGGTAGACGATAGACTTCAGACGTTAGAATATGTAAAAACAGGTTGACGTTATTTTCCGTCAACCATCTGTATTTTTCCACCTAAAGCCTAATGCCCAAAGCCTAACGCCTGAATTAGTATTTTCTCGGCCAGACTTTTGCCTGAACACGGGACGGCAACCCTTGGATTCGCAGGAATCCGTTAGCGTCGGTCTGGTTGTACGCACCGCCACCTTCCATTGTCGCGATTCCTTCGTCGTAAAGCGAATACGGACTGGTACGGCTCGCAACCATGATATTTCCTTTATATAAATTCAGGGTTACTTCGCCGGTTACTGGTCGTTGTGCGTTTTCAATGAAAGCCAGCAGAGCGTCCATTTTCGCATGGTACCAGAAGCCGTAGTAAACCATTTCTGCAACTTCCGGTGCGAGTCTGTCACGCAGGTGCATCAGGTCGCGATCCATTGTCAACTGCTCTATATATCTGTGTGCGTCGTAAAGAATCGTCATGCCGGGCGATTCATATACCCCACGGCTTTTCATGCCGACGAAGCGGTTTTCAACCATATCGATAAGGCCGATTCCGTTTTTCCCGCCGATTTCGTTGAGCGTCTTGATTATTTCAAAAGCGGAAAGTTTTTTGCCATTCACCGAAACAGGAACTCCAGCCTCAAACGCAATTGTTACCTGCTCCACTTTGTCCGGCGCATCTTGCGGTTTGACGCACATACCGAATTCAACTGAATCGACACCACAAACGTCAAGTTTCTCCAAAATTCCCGCTTCGTAACTTATGTGCAGGCAATTTTCATCGCTGCTGTACGGCTTGGCAAGCGACGCTTTCACAGGTATGTTGCGTTCCTGACAATATTGAATCATTGCGGTTCTTCCCGGGAACAATGAGCGGAACTCTTCCATTCGCCACGGTGCGATTATTTCAATATCCGGGTTCAGAGCTTCGGCTGCGAGTTGAAAACGGCACTGGTCGTTTCCTTTTCCAGTCGCTCCGTGTGCGAAAGCGGTTGCACCGACTTCACGAGCCACTTGCAAGCACGCTTTCGAAATAATTGGTCGGGCAATTGAAGTACCAAGAAGGTAAACCGCTTCGTATTTTGCTTGCCATTGGAGAACCGGAATGGCAAAATCACGGCACATTTCTTCTTGAGCGTCAATAATTCGGGCCGACTTTGCGCCAATATTTTCGGCCTTTTTCATTATTGCCTGTCTGTCTTCGCACGGTTGGCCGAGGTCGACATAAACGGCATGAACCGCATAACCCTGATCCATCAACCAACCCAAAAGAACGGAAGTATCCAATCCACCGGAATACGCTAACACACATTCTTTCATTTTTTTCTCCTCATTGTTAAAAAGCAAACGCAACCACTTTCTATAAATGATATAGTTTCGTGACAACTGCGCGAAGTACCCACCCAAATCTTCCCGCGACCTTGTATGTCGAGGCGTGAATTGGTCGGCTATGTTTTTCGAAGTTGCTCTGAAGTCAGCCCAATATAATATACACAAAATAGATAAATCACGGGAACCGTTTAACAATAAAAACAATCAAAATATTCAAGTAAAAGCCTATAACAAGAAAATCTGGAAAATATACGTAAAATACACGAGCTACACGCAAAAAGTCTGATTATACTGATAATAGATGTTAGATTGTATTTTTGCATTATTAGGATTATCTCGATTGTTTCGGTTATGCGGCTGCTGACAATTTTTCTTTCCTTATATCCGATTAACTAGTCGAAGTTTTGGTAAGAGTGTTCGGCGAAAATGCCGTTTGTTATGATTGATGATACAACTCGTTTTGGGAAAAATCATGTATCATACAATAGTATTTTAATAAGTATTGGTTTGATTAAAAGTTTTAACCGTTATACCCGACCAAACAGAGCATTTAGTTTTATTCTCTGATAAATTTATCTGATAATTTACTTGAGATTAGAATTTTGAACCTCGGTTTGCATGAGTTTCATTCGGTTTTAGCATCATTACAGTAAAAAAGTAAATAACGACTAAAGAAGGTTTGAGCTATGAATTTGTTCCATAAGTTTCTCGGACAGGATGCGGTTTCGAAGAATAAGAAAAGTTCGATCAAGAGCAATCGGCTCAATCTTTCGGTTGAACCGTTGGAAGAACGGCAGATGCTTGCAATAAGTGTTTTCGATCTGCACGGAATTTTAGAAAAACCAATTCAGGCAGAGGTCGTCGCCGGTAAAGACACAGAACTTGCCCTTAAGGTTGACACTGCCAAAACAGGTAATGCTGCTTTAGGTATTCAGGTTGTATCGGGTGGAACCCTTGATCCCGGCCAAATTCAAATCAAAGGTTCAGACGGTAAACTTCTGCCGCAAAGCAGTTATTCGTTTATCCAAAACGGTGACAAAACAAGTTCGCTTATTGTCAGTTTGCCGAAGGGTGATTATACCATTTTGGTCAAAGGCGACAACGGAACCCTCGGTTCGTTCAGCTGCGATGTTTTCCTTCCAGGCTTCAATCCAGGAACCACTGGAACCGGTAAAGGAACCGTTACCAATCTCGACCAGCTTAAATCGCAAAGTGCCGTTATTCAAGGAACAGGAAACTGGAACGAAAACACAGTAGCACTTTACAATCAACTTGGAAAAACCCAGGGATTTACAAAGGCTCAATTTGATGCCAACCAAAACCAATACGCAACCGCTTACGATGTTAACGGAGACGGTGTCATTGTTGCGGCCGAGTCCTCCGTTGTAAGCGCAAACGCGAAACTCGGCGAAGTTTCTGTTACTTTAAGCACGACAACAGTCGAAGTCAAACCGACTCTCGTGACACCACTTGCCACCAAGCCGACAACAACTGCCGTTCTCGAAGTCAAAGGTACGGTTTCGGCAAACGTGAAAAAACTCGAAGTCCGCTTTGAAGGCGGCAAAGCCGGTTACACAACAATTGAATTCACCAACGGCAACTTCACGCTTTCCAAAGCGCAATTGGAAACCATTTACGGCGGTACGGTTCCTTTCGGAGCGCAAAAGCTGGTTTTCAAAGTTACCACAACGGAAGACAAAGAAGCTTCAGTTCCAGCATTCGAATTCACTTATGTTGAACACACGAAGCCGGAATCGCAGGATGTTGGTCCGAAAAAAGTTTACGCCAACAGCAGCACTGCAGGCACCGAAATCTTCAAGATCAACGACTTGGTTAAAACACCCGGCACAGTGTTTTCGTATGCCCTTAACACGATTACGCTGCCTGGTTCCACAACCCCGATCAACGTTGTTCACGACGAGTGGATCAGCCTCGGAACCGACAAAGGTTCGATCCGTTACACCGGTGGCACCAAAGGTAGCGACGACGTTTATTACGGCGGTGTGATTGAATT
>JBOFQC010000862.1:0-2293 GCA_051660725.1 Thermoguttaceae bacterium | reverse complement strand
CAGCCGAACGTATTTCAGCTGAATATCGGCTGACGAATCAATTGAACGCCGTACAAAAAGCTGTTCCGTATACGGTGCGCCTTCTAAAAACAGGACGTTCAAACCTCCGTCCATTACACGCACAAATGTGCTCATTTCGTTATTGGTTTTCAGCACTTCTTTCGGCATTACAGGTACTTCAACGGATATTTTTTTCAGGCCCGTACTCATTGGTATGTAACTGAATCTGTACGGCACAAGTTGCCCGTCTTCCGTTGCGGTTATTTCCTTTGTTGCCACTTCCTCCATTTTGCCCGACTCGGTTTCAAACATGAGTCGAACCGGAATACGCTGGTTAATGTACCCGTTGACACGAATCTGGCCGGAGACAATCATTTCGTTTTTGACAAAAACGTGTGACGGAGCCAACAATTCCTTAACAGCAACGTCTAGGTTATCGGGAACGCCCGGCTTGCCAAAAGAAACTGTGTAAAGTGGAAAATTCGCGTCCCGAAACCGTACCGCCGCATCACGAGGCGTAATATCACGTGGTGGCCTCGTCCGTTGCATGCCGTCAGTCATTAAAATTGTAGCGATTACACGTTTACCGGCAGCTCGCTGATAAACTTCATCAAGTGCGAATCCAATTGCGGTTTCCGTACCGTCCGGTTGGTCCGGCAATGTCGCGACGCCCCGACTCATTTCCAACGGACGAAGCGTTGAATTGAATAAAAACGGATGCACTTCAAACCGCTTTTGGAACTGCTGCAACGACTTTTCAGAATTTTTTAGCGTTTGCTTGGCCGATTCAAATCTGCTTTTCCCGCCGACTTCGTCTCGAACCGACATACTTTCAGAATTGTCTAGCAGCAAAAAAAGTGAAGCCGGCAACTTGAACGTTTCCGTATACACTATTGTTGGCCGGAGCATCAGCAGCGCAAGCAGCGCAAGTGTTGCAATCCGAAGAATCAACAACCATTTCCGTCCCCGCGACGACACACGGTCACCTTTTGGTGCAAATAACAGCACAACTGTTACCAGCAGCGTAAAAATTAGAAGTACCGCAAGTGAACTTCCAAAAAGTGGTGAAAACGACAAACGGGTCAAATTTTATGAAGGTAAAAACGTGAGGTTGGCAAAAGGTGGTAAGCAATAAGATTATATTTGTTTTGACGCAACAATAAAAGTGGGTAATCATTTGTACAGCGAACCAGTGAACGACTAACCAGCGAGCCGCCAACATAAGTTTGTGGGTATTGTAGCCAACTGAAAGAAATTTTTCTCAGCGGTTACTATTTCATTTGTACACAAGCTGTTTCGAAATTCGGTTCATACTTAATCGAAAAACGAGTCGGCTTCGGTTAAAGCAGCATTTACACAAGGGTGGAAATTTCCAGATTTTTTGCTAAAATTTATTACTTAAGAGTGTCAGAAAATTTATCCTGATTCTCTCTACTTAATAGTGCATGTGCTGTTTTTTCGTCACATTGGCAATCCAACATGAAAAAACGTAAACACAAGACTCAAATATGAAACGGACAGAAAAAATTTCGACAAAACTTAGCCGCTTGACTGCGACAATTGTTTTCGGTGCTGTATTGACCGGGAGCATTCTCTGGGCTTACAACGCTTTTTCGCAGGATAAGTCGCAGCAAAGTAATCAGATTGAAAAACAAGTCGCTCTTATTAACACTCCCGAGAGTGCTAAAGCGGTAGCTGATGAACTGAACTCTAAAATCGCAGAAGCCAAATCGGAACTTGCCGAATTGGAAAAAACTTTGCGATTAGCCGCAAACGCCAAGAAAATTTTAGAAAATCTTTCACAGCAAGCGGCAAACTCAAATAATACAAGTCCGGCAACCAACTCATCGAATCCGACTGAAGATTTGTCAGACAATCATGCGTTGGCCCAATCCCTATCCTACGCTTTCCGGGACGCCTCCAAAAAAGTTATTCCGGCAACCGTGAAAGTCCTTTCGCACATTGGTAAAACGAACATGGGGATTGGCTCCGACCTACTTCCACGTACCGTTCCCGGAATGCCAAACGCGCCTGCCGAAGGAATGGGAACCGGCGTAATCATTGACTCGAAAGGGATCATACTGACAAACAACCACGTTGTTGACGGTGCGCGGGAAGTCGAAGTAGAACTCTCTGACGGAAGAAAATTTCAAGTTGCCGACATTAAAGTTGACAAACGAACGGACATTGCCGTTCTTTGGCTGGACACAACGGAAAAACTTCCTTCAGCGGAATTCGGTGACAGCGACGCACTTGATATCGGTGATTGGGTCCTTGCAATTGGTAACCCGTT
>JBOFQC010000861.1:0-3820 GCA_051660725.1 Thermoguttaceae bacterium | reverse complement strand
GAAAAAGCCGACACTTTTATCCCGAACTTGTCACAGCATGTTTTGATGCGTAGCGGGTCATCAAGCATTGAAACGCTGTGAAAATACCTCGCTTCGCTCAATAATTCTCGTCCCCAGTGAACCATTGGTTCAATGTATTCGTACCCAAGCTGTTTCGCAAATTCAACACCCCATTCGAACGATTTGTGTGAAGTGCGAATCGCTTCCAGATTTAGACCAATCGAAACTTTTCCCATTTTATTGCCGAGTTATTTGAGTGGTATGTACAACGAGCTGTTAAAGAGCCAATTGTGAAAGTTGACCGCTGGTTACTCCGTAAAGTCTATGATTCTCAGAAATCGCGGCAGAAACAAACGGGTCTTCCGGCGAACTACTAATTCGTTTGCGTCTCGGTTGTGTGTTTTTGGCAATTTTGCCTTGACCAGTTGTGTTCGGCTTGGCAACGGTTACGTTTTCGTCGAAGTTTTCATCAGACATCCAGATATCTGGCGTCACCCCAACGTCGCAGAAAGATAACCCATTTGGCGAATAAAATCTTTGCACTGTCAATTTCAGACCGGAAACCGGCGAAAATGTATCGCGGGAATTTATCCGGTAAATCATTTGCACGGTTCCTTTGCCGTAACTTTGTTTGCCAATGATTATTCCTCGTTTGTGATCTCGTATCGCGCCAGCAAAGATTTCAGAGGCACTTGCGCTTTCTTCGTCGATTAGTATGAAAAGCGGCATGTTCCACGTTCCCGATGTGGTCGCAGATGAAACAGTTTCTGATCTGGTGTTGCGATTCTGGGTTCTTACGATTACGCCCTTATCAATGAACAAGTTCACAACATC
Organism: Thermoguttaceae bacterium; assembly: GCA_051660725.1. Taxonomy (GTDB): domain Bacteria; phylum Planctomycetota; class Planctomycetia; order Pirellulales; family Thermoguttaceae; genus JAVBSX01. Next base: position 2,986 of record JBOFQC010000861.1, on the reverse strand, counting down.
AACAGCGGTGTCGAACAATCCGCCGGGATTTTGTCGGAGATCGAGAACAAGCGATTTCATTCCTTGACTGTTCAGTTTCGTAAGAGCTGCTTGAATTTCTTTTACAGTTGAAGCCTGAAAGCAGGTTAATCGGATATAACCGAGACCGCCGTCAATCATGTGTACATCTTCAACGCTTGCGACTTCGATTTCCCGTCTGGTGATTCTTACGACACGTTCCGGTTCGCCAATGGTTTTTGCAGCGATTTCCACTACTGACCCTGCTTCGCCTTGCAAGAAGTCGGCAGAAGTGTCTAGCGGAATTCCTTCGGTTGACTTACGATCAACGGCCAGAATCCTGTCCCCGTCTCGTAGTCCGGCCTCATCAGCAGGTGAACCCGGATGAACTTTAAGGATAATAAGCGAAATGTCATCCGCGTCGAGTTCAACACCGATTCCGACGAAACACCCCTCAATCATGGAGTACACGTCATTTAGTTGTCGAAGCGACAGGTACGAGGTGTGCGGATCAAGTGAAAACGCAGCCCCGCAAACAAACTCCATTAGTACGGCAGAGGGGGATAGTCCAATTTCGTCGTGAGCTATATCTGCGAGGTGCAGTGCGCCATTTCGCATATCTTGCACATCTCTGAAAGCCCACGGAGCAGCCGTTTCACGAAGTTTTTTGCATAAGGGCTGAATTTTCTCCGATCCAACATCGATATTGTTTTTAGCCAGAAACTCAGGTTCAGTGAGCGCGATTTCCAAGTCGTCTAAACCGCTGTCAAACAGAGTTCGTAAATCCGGCGAATCGACGTGATTCATCTGAATATACGTGAATATCTGGTTGAACAGATCAATAATATCAATCAGTGACTTATTTTTTACTAATTGTTCAAACGACGAGTCCCGGTATCTGCGGTTGATTTCGTAGTGAAAACGCGCGTTTTGGTGCCGACTACGTAAAGAGGGATTATTCACGTAGGACTTGAGTGCCTTTTCATATAATTGTAATGCGTCGCTCCAATATCTTTCATTTTCAAGAGCCAAGCCTTGGTCGAGAATGGAATCGATTCCCGGCAGATGTTCCGAACTTCTGGCTTGAGTTCCGTTCTGGATACCTGCATTGCCCGAATTATTAGTAACGTGCTGGAAACTTTCTGGGCTCGGAGCAGGTCGATTCAGGTTTTTTTTGACCGCTCTTTCAGCGTCATGAGATATGAATCTCAGTTCCGCTGCTGAAATCGTTGTCGGCAACGCAATCAGCGTTCCGGACAAGACCAGCGATGAGAATAGGATTTTTCGGAATTTTGAGAATATCATGAATATTTTACAGCAAACAACCTGTACTACACTCAGTCAATGTGATGCAGTTTACTAACTTTGAAAGTCTTGCTTTTCCCGCAGGACAAGGCAAGAAAAACTGCAGTTCAAGGACTAAGCATGGTATAATATTTAGAGCAGTGTGCTTGGAACCCAAGCGAGTATACACTCAAGTACGCAATAGTCAAAAAACTTGTCTCAAAAATCTACTAGTTTTTTGCCATTATAACCGTTCAAAGTAGATGAGTTTAACATGCGGGTTCCATTTATTTTGATCATTACGTAAAAACCGATTGGGAGGATGTGTATTTTACTTGTTTTTAATAAAAGTTGTGATAAAATCGAATAATGATGTTTCCAAAAAATTTGCTCCTCGACTTCTTAAGACTAAGTGTAAACGAAGTCGCAAAAGTCGAGAACTTGTTCGTTTTGCTAAAACAACGCAGCTCAATTTTTTGGTGAATGTCAACAAGTTGAGTTACGTTTCAGCCCTACTATTTTGCACGTGGTCAATGTGTTGCAGTTTACTCGCTTTGCTTACCCTTACTTTTCTCTAGGGTAAAGCAAGTAATGAATCAAGTAAAGTTGCTGTTCTTTGACTTGGCATATTATTATGTTTGTGAACTGAAAATAAGAAGTCCGACCTTTTCTGTTGTTTGTCGGTTTTATCCGTCCTAATTTGGCTTCAGAGAAAATTTACCCGAATATCGGGCGAAAACAGTCGTATTCCGCCAACACCATGTTGGTGTGCTTATTGCTGCTCGATTTTCTTCTCCTAGCAAAAAAGGAAGCGGTTTGATCCAAATTTACTGCGTAGGTTGTATTGTCGCAGAAATATCGACAAAAACCAATTTGTAGATGCCGTATGTAATACAGTATACCTGATCGTCAGAAAAATTTCTACAGAATCCTGACTTTCAGTTGCATTAGATTTCAACTGAAACATGCGTATTATTGTTGACACGCATAACTTCATGTGGAATAATGCTTTACAAAGAAATCGAATGGTGTGGACAGTGTTAAAAACACTAATAATTGATGTTTTCAGAAATTTTGCCTTTTGACTTTCTAGACGAAGTGAAATTGAGTCGCAAAAGTCAATGTATCGTGCGAGCTATAGTTTGACAAACCAGCTCAAATTTCTCGCGAAAATCAATAAACACGGTTTGACAGTAAAATATTTGGATTTGCTTGTAGAAATCCATTTTTTCAGAACCTATTCTGCACGAAGTCTATGTGTTGCAGTTTAGAAGCTATGCAAATCCTTGCTTTTCACGCAGGGTAAAGTAAGTAAAACTGCGGTTCCATGACTATGCATGGTATATAATTTCAATGACAATTAGTAAGGCGACAAAAGTGATTCAAAACGAAGAAACATATCGTGCTTTTCTTGAACGAATTAAGGGAATGTGTATCCACGCGTTTCCACAAAGTGCATCTCGAGTCCTTGAACTTTCGAAAGACAGTAATAATGGACCGCCTGAGTACGCCGTACCTATTTCAGCAGATATTGGATTGACGACGCAGGTTTTGAAATTCGTGAACTCGTCTTTCTTCGGTTTTAGATATAAAATTACAACTGTGCAAATGGCTCTTTCACTCGTATGTGTGAGAACCATTAGAAATTTTGTGCTTTGGAATGCTGTGTTCACAACACTCCCCAATCCCAAATGCGGACCATTTG
>JBOFQC010000860.1:0-8235 GCA_051660725.1 Thermoguttaceae bacterium | reverse complement strand
ACAGGGAGTTGTACAGAAAATCGTCATTGTTTATACTGTTCACGGCAATAAATTAACTTTTCTGAGGTCTGGAAAAAAGGGAAGGTTACCTTTTCTAACAAACGAAAACCTCGGAAAACGAGCCGACTAACGGGAGGTGGAACACTTAACGCGAATCGTATAAAAATACCGTTTTACGGTATAAATTTGCTATGCCTGCATTAAAATGATGCAGCTTTTTAATGCACATGTAGTTTTTAACTGCATTTTTTTGATCAGAATAAATTTTTATGTGTATTTTTTATTTCACCGTTGCCAGTATCGAAGACGACTTTGCGTCGAAGTAATAAAGAACCTGCTGTAAAAAATTACGTGCTTTCGCCTGAAAAACGCCTTGTTTTGCATGGTTTGCTGTAATTCAAAAACGCGAAATTTATACCGTCCTCTAGGTAGCACTAAATTTTATGCAACTTTTGGCGCATTATTTGCATCTATACACTAAAGATATCTCCCCCCCGAATATAGGCGTAAAATGTCAGACTTCATCTATGAAAAAAGTTTTCTAACTGAATCTAACTGCCAGGAAAATGGTTGCGGTCGAATTGCAGGCGGAATTTTTGGTGCAGAAAGCAATATTTCTTCTCGTCTTTTTTCTGAGAATCCTTATGCAGAAGATGACGATATGATCGTTTTGTGCCGTGGGCTCAATTCTGATAATGTTTACGAAAACATCTGTGATTCTGATGACCAGAATGAATTTGCTGATCGTGTAATTGCATGCAAGAAAAGCGACGCAAATATCAATGACGATCCCGTCAAGGTTTACCTTACGCAAATGAGTTCGACGCCGCTCCTGCCACATGCCGAAGAAAGGCGGTTGGCGAAGCTGCTAAGCAAAAGACGCCTCGAGTTTAAGCAGGTTTTCCTTGGATCGGACTATGTTATAAAATGTGCCGTTGAAATTCTGGAAAAAGTTTTGGCGGGAAAACTCCGTTTAGACAGAACATCTGAAATTTCAGTCACGAATATTCAGGCAAAACGGCGAATTCATTCCATGCTCGGGGTTAATCTGGAGACGCTGCGAAAAATTCTCGAAAAGAACCGAGAAGATTTTGGTTTCGTTATATCCAAAGAAACCAGTTTGGAAGATAAAAAAAATTACTGGGCAAAAATTCAGCTGCGGAGAGTGAAGGCTGTCAGGTTGCTTTCAGAGCTGAAGATACGAATTGATCGGCTTAAGCACACAGAGCGAAAGCTCCAACAAATTGCTGAGCGTATGCAAACTTTGCGTGACTTTCTTGTGTATAAAGAAAGCCGGAAAGAAGAATCTACCGACTCCTGCTTTGAAGGAATGCGTGAACAGAATCCGCAGGCGGAGAATGACGGAACAGCTGATTTTAATTTGATTGACGAATTGAAACAGATAAGATTCCAAAATATCGGGTCGGTTACCAATTGCCGTAAGGAATTACGTCGGTTGATGAAACTTACACTAGAGACACCGTCAACTCTTGATAAAAGGTTGCGTGAAATCGATAAAAAACAAAACTTGTATGATGATATTAAACGCCAGTTTTCGACAAGTAATTTAAGGCTGGTCGTTTCAATTGCCAAAAAATATCAGGATCGTGGACTTACTTTCCTTGATCTTATTCAAGAAGGTAATATCGGGCTGATGAAAGCGGTTGGAAAATTCGATTTTTCCCGCGGTTACAAGTTCTCGACTTACGCAACCTGGTGGATAAGGCAGGCAATTTGTCGAGCAATCAGCGAACAAGGGAGAATGATCAGGTTACCTGCGCATCTTCTCGAGACAATGAATCGCGTTTTGTCAGTCACGAAAGAAATTCAAACAGAGGCAGGAACGCAGGCATCTGCACACCAGACAGCTGAGGTTGCTGGTGTATCCGAAAAAGAGGTAAACTCTGTTTTGCAAATGGTTTCCCAGCCTGTTTCGCTTGACCAACAAATTGGAAATTATGACCATTCGAGTTTTGGAGATTACATAGAAGATCACAGAAACTTTGATCCTTTAGATGAAATCAACCAAGATGCGCTTAAGGAAAAAATTGAGCTGGTGCTTAACGAACTTTCGTTTCGCGAACGTGAGGTGATCAAATTGCGGTTTGGTCTTACAGACGGTTGCACCTATACTCTTGAAGAAGTTGGCAAGATTTTTTCAATAAGTCGAGAAAGAGTCAGGCAAATCGAAGCAAAGGCTGTCAATAAGTTGAAACATCCGGTTCGGGCAAACCAACTCTGTTGTTTTGTAGACCGATCTGCAAGCCAATCTGATTTTGCTAATAGAGGCGAATTGGTCAATTCAGTAAATAAAATATCCGTTTTTAATGATTAAAACTAGTTCTAACAGTATTTTTTTCATGTTTTTGTCTAGTATTCTTAGTTGCGTTGACATTTAGTTGTCACTCTTTGTACCGATAGTAGTTTTGTACATTCAGTTGGTGATTTAAGGTTTTGCATGTTTCTACTCCAGTTGCGTATCGCATGAGTAGTTTCGCGTGGAAAGTGCCGTTTCATTTTTGGTCCGGCTAGATTTCCCGAGTATTTTTTTTTTGTTGGTAGGTGAATTTACTATTCCCAAGTAAAGTCAGCGTCATTTTTACGCAGTTGTGGAATATACTTGGGACGGTTATAATTTTCCACTTGTTTGACGGTAAGCCTTGCTACGTAAGGTTTTGTACAACTCCGGGAGTGTTAAAGAGAGAGCGCCAGTTCGATGCTGCCGATTACCCGATAAATTTTACGTAAATACTTTTGTTAGCCCGGTACAATTTATGTTAGCTCTGAATCCCTGCTCAGTGGGGTTAGTGAAACGCCAAGCGTTCGGCGGGTAACATTTATTACTGCAAAATTATCCTTGACGGGATAAGGACTTAACGCAAACGACTAATATATAACGTTATTGAACAACTTAATTTTTGACATCTTGATTTATAAATAGCATAATGTTGACGGAAAAACTAGTAATTGTAGAGCCTCGGAAATTATTAGGATATGCTATACGTGCTTTTTTAATAGATGAAGGCACTTTTAGTTCAATTAAGGTTGTTCAGTCAAGTTCTGAGGCGATTTCTTATGCTGGTAAAAACGCCAACATATTTTTTTTAATTTCTGGTCCTTCTCATTTACGTGTAAAACAAATCGTAAAAGAGATACGTGTTGTGTTTCCTGATTCGGTTCTGGTAATAATGGAAGACCAGTTACGCAGTGGTGGCGCGCTGCTTTTTAATGACATTCAGGCAGACGGATACTGGACTTTTTACGATTCGCCCAAAAAGGTTGTTCGCGGACTTATCGAGGCGGCATGTCGAAGAGAGTCAATATCACCTCGAGCTTTAAATAGGATTAAAAACACTGAACATGGGATCGCATTGTCGTCCAAGCAGGAATCGCAGGCTCTTTTTAAGTTGTCCAAACGAGAAATGGAACTTTTCATGTTGCTTGCTCAAGGTAAAGACCTGAAAATATGCTCTCTTGAGATGCGGATTGCTGAAAAATCAACGAGAAACCTTTTGGACCGCTTAATGAAGAAATTAAATGTTCACTCGTTGGTTGATCTTCTTTGGAAAACTATTGACTACGGACTGGTTAATACTGATAACAGGTATTTTAGTGACGATTATTAGTCAGGGCGAAAAATCATGACCTGGATTGTTGTATTATTGTAACGGTATGACAGGCCCCTTTGTGCGTTTTTGCTTTGTGTGTAAAAATTTTGTCGGATATTGCACCTTGCGATATAATCATTTATAGTTAACGTATTGTGCGAAAAATTTGAGCAGGAATGTAAAACTGCCGAAGTCCGATGTCTGACACATGATGTCTCACGAAATTGTAACGATTAACCAATTGATAAAAATGAAGTTCAAGCCGCGGATATTCCTTTCTGGTTTCGCTGATGAATCGGTTGCCGAAAAAACTGTCTCTGAGCAATTTGCCGTTTACGCTGCTCTCGGTTTACAGTACTACACCATTCGGTTCGTGAACCTCGGCGACGGTGTTAAGAACGTAATGAAGCTTACAAAATCGGATATTCAACGAATCCGACAGCTTCAAGACGAATACGGGTTGAATGTCTCTTCAATTGGTTCGCCTATTGGAAAAATCAAGTTGCTCGACCAGGAAGACGGGACGAGTAACCAGTATATTCCAATTGAGAAATATATCGAAAACGACGTAAAGCAGGTTTGCGACTTAGCTCACGCTTTCGAAAGCAAATTGATACGGGGATTTTCTTTTTATCACCCGAAAGGGACTGATCCGCAGGATTACGTTTCGCAGGCGGTTGATTATCTTGGTCGAATCGCGGAAACATGTCACAGAAGCGATTTAACTTTCGGGCTCGAAGTGGAAGCAAACCTTGTCGGACAAAACGGTTTCCTGCTAAACGAGATATTTCGTCAAGTGAATCATCCGGCAATGCTTCTGGTGTTTGACGCCGGTAATCTAATAACACAAGGGTACAGTACCGCCGAGGTTTTTCAGCAGTACGAGCTTATGAAGCCCGGTTTAGGTTGGCTGCACATCAAAGATTATCGGCTTGGGCCAGCCGAGAGAATGCGGCAACTGCAAGAGAAAAGCGTTCACGTTGAAGAGGACGCACTTTCAAGTTACGTCCCTTGTGATTTGGGTGACGGAGGACACGAATGGATACTTCGAGACTTTGCGTCAATAATTCCGCCGCTTGAGGAGAAGTTGAAGAGCCGCGGCATTCCTGGTGTTTTCGTTGATCTTGAACCGCATCTGAAAAAAGGCGGCCAGTTCGGCGGTTACAGCGGACCGGACGGAGTTGGCGTCGCGCTTCGCTCATTGTGTCGGGTGCTGGATTACACTGGAATCCAATACCACCTGCGAGATTTCGACGACGTTAAAGCGCTGATGTAAAAAACAAGTTTATGTTTCTTGGTCGGTTGTAAAAGGAATCTTTTTGCCTTTTTAATTGAATATTATTCTATTAAACCGACATAATCGTTACAGTACGTTATTTGTTACACTATGTAAATAGTCGTGCAGTATTGTTCCGATTCTCCGATTAACTGCAACAGTTATGCAAATATTAATTTTCGTATATTCCGTTAGCCGCCGAGCCCTGCTCGGCGTTTTACCTCGGCAGCTTCAACGGCGTTACACCCCGGAGCAGGGCTCCGGGGCTAACAAAACATGTGTACATCACCTTTGCAGAAATTAACGATTATACCAATCAAGGAGGGCTCAATGAAAATTACGGAAATAACATCAACTGTTAATCGACGCAAGGGGGGGGCAGTGGGCAATTCTGGCAACTTGGGAAAAAGCAGCCACAAAGCCAGTATCATACGGATCATTCGCAATTCTGCCATTTCCGCAGCGTTTCTCGCGGTGTTTACTTTCGCCCAGCCCGCGAAAGCTGATATTAAGGCCAATGGTACTTCGCTAGGTAGTTCTGTTGAGTTAAGCGCGATTCCGCAGACTATCAATGGCTATAATTTTCAAGGTACTGAAACGGTCACATTTGATGGCACCGGTGGAACGATGAAGTTGGCTTTTGACGCAAACAAAACATTAGCAGGCATTGTGTTTCAAGGTACAACTGCAAATACAACCTTGAATACAACGGAACCGGGGATAACCACGACTTTTACTATTTCTGGAAATAATACCGGGTTCACAAAAACTGGAGGTTCAAGACTTGCCTTACAGGGTAGCGGTAGTTTTAGCAGTGACATTGTTATAAATGATGGTACGCTCGAATTTGGCAGGAAAGACTCTAGCGACACAATAACAGTAAATGGATCAATCAGCGGAAGCGGACTTTTATCTAAACGCGGTTCCGGCACCTTAACGCTTTCTGGTGTCAATACACTCACAGGAAGCATCAGTATCAATGATACCGGTACACTTGAACTCGCAAATACGCAGAATCAAGTTTTAGGATCAGTTACCTTTAGTGGTGGCACCCTAAAGCAAAGCGGTATTGGAACAACGACTTTCAATTCAGATGTTACGGTTACATCACTAACAAGCGCAGCAATTATTGAACGTGGTGCTGAGATTATTCTTCACGGAGGTGGACTCAACTCGTTTACTAATGTATCAGGAGATGGTACATTAACTGTCGGTAATGGTAGTAGTCTATACTTAACTGGTACAAATACTATCTGTACAATTAATCTAAACAGTGGAGGTATATTCGGTTCCGGTGCCACAAATATCAGTAGTACAGGTATCAAAACAGTCAATGCTGCAGACGGTACTAACATCGGTTATGCTGGAAGAAACGCAATAGCAATGACTGTCGGCGCGGGAGGTACATTAAATATAGCAGGTACCACCACCCTCGTTACCGGTTTAAATGGAGGTAATACTCTTACATTAAATGGCGGTACATTGGGTTTTACCTCATTGGGAACAATCGACGCAAATAACCATAATGTCACGCTTACAAGCGGTACAATCGATTTCAAAGGTATGTTTACCGATGGTGACTATACTCTCGTGAAAAATTCCTCAACAAGTTTTTCAGGCTTGCCAACAGGAGTTACTGTTACCAACGGCGGTAATGCGCTAGGTTCAAGAGCAGGTATTGCTTGGAATAATTCGACAAGTGGTACGTTAAAAGCTACCTACACTGTTAATAACGTAAATCAAAAATGGACAGGCAGCTCCGATGGTAATTGGAACACCACAGCCACAAACTGGGGTAATACTACGGACCAAAAATTCACCAGCGGTGACTATGTGGTTTTCGATAGCACCACAGCGCAGAAGGATATTGCAATTGCCGGAAATGAAGTTTATGTCAGCGGAATGGAAGTTATCGCCGATGGTTACACGTTTACCGGCAACGCTAAAATCGTTGGAAGGGCCGGGGTCGTCGATACTAACGTCAATAAAACCGGTAATTTGATTATCGGTAATGGCATTACCGCCAACTTCAACAACACTGGCGGCGTGGATTTTGTAGGCGGTATTGTAGTAGGAACCAGTTCCACAATGGCTTTTGGTGCCACATCTGGTACGGTAGCGGTGGATGGTGTTATTTCTGGTGCTGGTGCAGTCACATACGGTGGCGGTGCAACTTATGTCGTTTCTGGAAACAACATCTATACCGGAGATACCAAAATCACCACAGATGCGACTTTAGAAGTAAAAGGAACGTGGGGAACAGGGAACACTTACTCTGGCGTAATCACCAACAATGGCACCCTAAACATGAACCAAAGTGGTGCTCAAACGCTTAGCGGTGTCATTTCGGGTGATGGTGCCCTTGTTAAAAACGGCAGCAACGATTTAACCTTGTCCGGAGCCAACACTTACACCGGCGCAACTACGGTTAATGCTGGTACCTTAAAATTGGATACCGCTGGTACAATCGCTAAATCCAGTGGATTAAACCTTACCGCAAGTGGTGCTACATTCGATTTTGGCGATGCATCATCAGACGTAACAGTTCAAGCGTTGAATGGTGTCGCTGGTACATCAGTAAACGGTGGTGGTTCCAATGCATTAACGATTGGTGACGACACGAATAACAGAGATTCGTCATTCGCAGGACAAATTACCAATGTTACGACTCTCACCAAAGACGGTACAGGCACACTAACCCTGTCCGGTGCAGGTAACATGGTGAATTCCCTAGTGGTTAACGCTGGTACACTCGATATTATAAGCAACGGAGCAGGACTGGGTGTCAATGCCAATTCCACGTTGACAGTCGACCCCACAGCCACGCTCCAAACCAGAGTGTACAAGGATGGAACCGTATGGAAATCTAACCTTACCGGAGCAAATTTAACATGGGTCGGTGCCGCAGGTAGCGCATGGATTATCGATGATAGGCTAGCCGCTTACAATGGCACCGCTTTCGTTCAAGGGCTCAGTTTTAGTGGCACAGGGTTAGATGATGCTAATGCAGCTCTCGGTTTAGGAAATACCAAAAGTACGTTCTTCAATTGGGGACTTGTAGAGGATACTGTTACGGATTTAAACGGCTACTATCGATTACAGGGCACAGCAAAGCCGACAGCTAACGTGAACGAAGCAGTTAGCAGTGGCGTCGCTTTGATGGTCAATCCGATGACCGTAAGTAATGCAGCAGGCGGTGCTTTCAGCTCGTTTTCCAATAACTACAGTGACACCAGTTACCGTGGCCAGAGCGGAAGATACGCCAGATTCGGGGCCCATAATGCGTGGGTCAACTATGTCGGGCGGTCAAACGAAATCGTCTCGAACTTCGAGGCGGCTGCCGGTCAACGG
>JBOFQC010000859.1:0-3207 GCA_051660725.1 Thermoguttaceae bacterium | reverse complement strand
AAATACAACAGAACTTTCAAAAGAAGACGCTGCAAACACTTTATTGATTATTGTTGTACTAACTGACAGGAGAAAGATGAGATGAAAGAATTTGAGATATTGAAAAGGAACGGACGTGTACCGACTACGGAAATCATATTACGATTCCTGGACCAGTTCAAGACCAAGAAAGATATGACAGATTTGCTGACAAAGATATTTCGTTATTTGGGAGACCACGGAATTGTAGCCGCCACCGCCCTTGAAGTGACCAAAGATAAATCTGGCGAGCCAAGCAATAGAGTCCATTCCCATATTTTGTTCGACGACAAAGACACCCCGCGAGGCAAGAAAAACCTTATTGCTTTGTTTGACAAGGCTTGCCGACTTCGAGGACTTGAAAGGGGCGAAGACATAAAAATCGGTTACAAGACACTCACGAAAAAAATTTTCACCTTTGATTATTTCGTGAAATATGGCAAGCACGTCAAGACCATCCCATTATTCCAAAAAGGGTTACTAATACAGAAATTTCGTTACATCGGAAGATGGTTCACGAAGCCCAAAAAACAACTTTGGGCCGAGTACGTCGAGGAAATGAAAAAGAAATATGCCGAAAAAAATCGGAGTGCCCGTTCTCGATTCATTTTTGGAACAGATCGAGCAAGTTTCTTTTGATAAAACTGGCACGCGGACCGGAGCAAAAGACTACTACATCCAAAGCATCTAGCATCTTTTGGAGACGGCAAATAAAGGCGGGCAGGACATCGGTTAGAAAAATAACTCCCCTCACGTATTTAATGGAAAGTATTGGCAACGCATTGAAGCGGACACGTTTCGACACTTTTTACAGGCAGTCGGAACAAAGCAGGGCATCCCATACAGATTCATCGAGGACCACAAATTTGCCAAGTTTCTGGAAAACCAATTTGAAAGCAAATCCGTTTTCCCATATTGACTAAAAACGACACGCCAAAAATTAACCTGAAAAACGGTACGTTACACTTCACAGAGAATGGACCGGAATTGAAGCAGTTTGATAAACAAAATGGTTTGACTTATCAGTTAGACTACGAATATGACCTACAAGTAAAAGCCCCAGTGATTAAGAACTTTATTGAACATGTTTTACCGGACAAGTGCATGCGAAAATTGATTTTTCAATACATCGGCTACGTGTTCATGCCGCATCTGAACCATGAGAAGGTTCTGTTTTTATACGGTGGTGGGGCAAACGGAAAATCAGTTTTTTTGAACATTATCAAAGCACTTGTCGGGAAGGAGCAGTGTTGCTCATATTCGCTTGAAGACATTACTAAGAATGACTACCATCGGGCAGAATTTGCCAACTACCTTTTAAATTTCAGTACGGAAATATCCCCTCATTTGAGAACAAGCACTTTCAAGCAAATTGCTAGTCGTGAGCCATTATCGGTCAGGTCCCCTTTTGGGACTGGATATTGCTTGATTGCCGTTTTCGATTTTTCCTGACTCCACTTTTACTCAAAATTATTTGGTCCCTATGGGTTATTGCAACAGAACTACTGATATTAGTACTTGTTTTGGTAGTCATGTTCTCCATGTTTTCAGGCATGTTAACCGGCTTCGGTTTCATTCCAAGCAAGCAGGAAAAATACCATGCCATCTAAAAATCCGCCTTCCGTTCGGCAGCTCAATTTAATCGAACTTCTCAAGAAAACAAAAATAGGCGTGACATTTGCTGACATAGCCGACACGCTCGGCATGGATACAAGAACGATTCAGCGTGACATGGTGCGGCTGAAGAAAACGGGACTGCCGATAGAGGTGAAGACCGAAGCGCACGGGCTGAAACGCTGGAAAATCAAGGATAATCAGCAAATGCCCACCGCCTTCAATTTTGATGAAGCGGCAGCGTTTTATCTTGGCTACCGATTTTTGGCACCACTTTCAAACTCATTCATCGGGAAGTCCGCCAAGCTCGGACTGCGAAAAATCCGGGAGCAACTCGGCACGCAGCATATCCGCCTTCTCAACCAACTGCTTGAAGTTTTTCGTGAATCGACGACCGGTTGGAGCGACTATTCCCAGCACGCGGATATTATTGCGACGTTAATCACGGCGTGTAATGACAAGAAGGAAACGGTCATCCGCTACCGTTCGTACTCGGCAAAGAAGGAGCAGATGTACACAATCCATCCATACACGCTGGTCTCGCAGATGGGAACGATTTACGTGCTTGGATTTTCAGAAAAACGCAACGAGATTCGGACGTGGAAATTGAATCGCATAACTGCCGTGGAACGGCAAAAAGCGACGTTCAAGAAACCGTCTGACGCTGAAATTGACGCATTCCGACGCAAGGGGTTCGGCGTTTTTGTGTTCAATAATAAACCAGTAGAAAAGGTGAAAATCAAAGTTGACGGCGTGATGGCTCGGTTCGTGCAAGAACATAATTGGCATGAAACGCAGAAATTTACAACACAAAATGATGGGAGCGTGATGGTCCAGTTTGAAGTTGTGCCGACGCGAGAATTGACCAACTGGATACTGCAACTCGGATGCAATGCGGAAGTGTTAAAACCAAAGTCGCTACGTGAAGAAGTCGCTGCGGAAATTGCTAAAATGAACAAGCGGTACGAAGATTTACCTTAGGTGTGACATTGCTTGTCATGCGTTATTTTGAGGAAATAAAATGAAGCAAAAATTGCCTTTTAAGTTTTCATATAAAGTGACGGACAATTTTTATGCCGGGGAATATCCATTTGAACCGTTGCTCAAAGACGGTTTACCAAAGTTGAAATCTCTCACCGACTTTGGTGTCAGTTTTATTATTGACTTGACAAGTGAACACCTGACACCTTATGACGAGCATCTGCCAGAAAGTTGTTTTCGGTTTAGTTATCTGACGATTGATTACACTTGCCCCGATTTTGAGAAACTCAAGGAAATCCACGAAATTATAGAAGATGCTGCCGATATGCAACAAAAAATCTACGTTCATTGCAAAGGTGGTCACGACCGGACAGGTGTTGTCGTGGCTACTTATTTTGTTCATGCCGGTTTGTCACCGAAAGAGGCAAAGAAGAAGTTTTATAAAGTTTTTGTCCCGCCGGTCCGTGTCAGGTATCCTCCAGGGTCAACGCATCAAAAAAGTTTTGAGTGCTTTTGTTCGGAAGTCGGGATCGAGAGCCGCTTGGTACATCGCCGTTGGAATCGAACGCTTGCCCTTTATCTGATTTAACATGC
>JBOFQC010000858.1:0-6540 GCA_051660725.1 Thermoguttaceae bacterium | reverse complement strand
GGGCGGCAGTGGCATGATGGGCGGTAATATGGGCGGCGGAGCTGGCAGAACAGGTGCTGGAGCAGACATGTTTACGCGTTCCACTGGCAACACTTACGTTGCACCGGTGTTAGTGAATAATTACCTTTTCCGTTACTTCGATTTTAATGTTGAGGAAGGAAAAGATTACCAATATCGCGTACAATTAGTTCTGAGAAACCCGAACTACGGACTTGATCCGAAGGTACTCGAAACACCTGAGCTTTCGTCGAAGAATAGTTTAACTTCGAAATTCAGCGAACCGACAGTGCCGGTCTCCTCTGGAACCGTGGCTCGTATTTTAGCAACAAATGTGACTGCTCCGCGAAATCCGATTGGCGAACCGACCGCATCGGTCATGCCGATTTACTTCGAGTTCGATCAGGCTAGCGAATGGGTCTGCGACGACAAGAATTTGGTGCCGGGCCAAGTTGCGAATTTCAAGGGGAACTGTTACGCTCCCGCAGCCCAGCGAAGTATGGGCACAATGATGGGTGGCACCAGCAGTACAGGACCTGGTGCACAAGCTGTTGGCACAACGAGACCGCCGCAAGCAGCTAAAACCAACAAAACCTTTAACAACATTGATTCCGAGGTTTGTTTTATTGACGCTTTCGGCGGATATCAGCTTGAAGGAAATGACAGGTTGCCCGGCAAGGTGCTTGTAATGGATCAAAGCGGAACGTTGGTTATTCGTGACGTAAATAAAGACTCCGACGAAACCAGAAAGTACGCTAAACCTACCGCAACGACACCGGGTCGAGGAACGACTGGTGGCGGAAGCGGCAGGTAGTAATGTTTGGTTCAAAGTTAGCCTCGGAGCCTTGCTCCGGGGAGTTTTGCCACGCGATTTATGTCCAACGGTTGGATTCCTTAATATTATATACCGATGAAAAAAATGTACCGTTATGTAATCGTTCTTTTTGTTTGTGCAACATTTATAGTTGGCTGCGACGCAGGCAAACCGAAGAAAACGCGTAAACCAGAAGAACCGCAGCCGGTTGCCGAAAACGGTGCCGGAGCTGCAAACGCCGGACAGCAAGCCGCAGGCCAAGCTGAACAGAAAATGGAAACCGTCCGTGCCGGAGTTGGCGTCACTGGAAAAGCTGATTTCGCAAAGGACGGCGCAAACTCGATTATGAGTCCGATCACGGTTCCGCTTGGCGAACTGTTCAACGCAAGAGAACGGGCTGTGTTCGACATACAGATTCCGCAAGCAATGAACTTTTACAAAGCGGAGAATGATAATCGAGTTCCGGCAACGGAGGAAGTATTCATGCGTGACATTATTGAGAAAAACAGTATTAAACTGCCGAAGCTAAAAGAGGGCCACTCTTACAGTTATGACCCAGCTACAGGAACCCTTAATGTGGTTAGACCTGCCAGACAATAAGTTATTTTGGCTCTTGTATTATATACCGGCTTTGGTCGGATGCAATGTTATCTCGTTTCTAATAGTTGCGAATGAAAATTCAACTCGTACAGGAAGACGTCGTTGACACCGTTCTTGATGAGCGGCTCCGCATGTTTCTTTGCGAAATATTTCCAGAATGGAGTTCTGTGTTAAGTAAACGCCGTACTTGGCATAACACGCCCCCAATTTTTACCGTGTATGCTGAAAGTCCGGAATCTACCGGGTCCAAGATAATCGGTCACGTTGCCGTTGTTGTTCGTGATATCACGACGACTTGGAATTTCCGGTATCAGGTTGCGAGTATTCAAGGGGTTGCGGTTGCACCGGAGTACCGTAAGACCGGTATTGCGCAGAAGTTAATTAATGCGGCAATCAGCGAAACGATGCGGCTCAAATTTCAGTATGCCATTCTATTCTGTAAAGAACCGCTTGTGCATTATTACGCTTCGCTCGGTTGGAAGTTGGCCGAGGACAATGTTGTGATGCGAAACGAACTTGACCTGCCGATTTCCATGCGGTCAAACTGTCCGATGTATTTGGAATTGACCGGCGAACCGTTTCCTGAAGGCCCAATTGACGTTCACGATTTTATAAGGCATTAGGCATTGGGCATTAGGCTTTAGGTTAATGGATTGGCAACACACATATAAAATATTATAAATCGGTATCAACTAACCAATTCCAATAAAGCTGCACAACTTACACCTAATGCCCAAAGCCCAACGCCTAACGCCTTAACAAATGTTTCTTTACACTACATGTCAGATTGGAGCGGAAAAGGTGCTGAAAACAGAAATTCGGCAACTTTTTCCCCAGTTAAATTTTTCGTTTTCCAGGCCCGGTTTTCTGACGTTTAAAATAATGCCGTCGGACACAACCAATCTGCCTGATATTTGCGAATCGTATTCGCACGCACTTGATTTGGCGGCGGCATTGCAACGCGAATCTGTTTTTGCAAGATTTGCTGGCATTTCGTTGGGTAAAATTGAAAGTGACACCAATTCTGGCGAGGACACGGATTCCGGGTCGGATACTAAATCAGATTTAGCCGAAAAATTTTGGAATCAGGTTGCGGAACAGCTGACACCACAAACGGGAATTGATTTGCGCAAGATACGGTATATTCACTGTTTTTCGCGTGATCTGCAGCAGGTTGGAAAAGACGGATTCGAGCCGGGCTGTACACCTCACGTTGTCAATGCGTTGCAGTGTACTCGCTTTGTAAACCCTTGCTTTTCCCAGAGGGTAAAGCAAGGAAAACAGCACTGTAATGACTACGCATGGTATAATAGTTCAAAGTCGATTCTGCAAGAAATACTGGCCGGCGCAAAAAAATATTCGCCGCAATTCCAGCCGGGAGTTGGTGCGGACAGATTTGATATTGCGGCTCGTGAAAACGAAATTGTGCTCAATTTAACACAAGTGGATGATAACGTTTTCTGGCTCGGGCTGCACCGCACTGGCAGCGACATACATACGAGGTACGCAGGGGGTTTTTTACCTGTGGAAATTCCAAGCGACATGGTTTCGCGTGCTTATTTAAAATTTGAAGAGGCGATTCGCTGGTCCGGTTTTCCAATCGGTTGCGGCACCAGATGCGTTGATATTGGCAGTTCGCCCGGCGGTGCGTCACAGGCACTTTTGACTCGTGGAGCGGAAGTGCTCGGAATTGACCCAGCTGAGATGAGTCCGCAAATCCTTGCCTTTCCGAACTTTACGCATTTACGTGGTCGGGTCGGCCAAATCAAGCGGAAGTTGTTAAGAAACTGCAAATATGCGGTTGCGGACATGAATGTTGCCCCGGCTTTTACGCTTGAAGTGCTCGAAGAGCTGGTTCACAGGCCGGAAATAAATTTGAGCGGCTTGATTTTTACGTTAAAATTGTTCCAATGGGAATTGGTGGAGAAGCTCGACGTTTACCTTGCGAGAATAAAATCGTGGGGTTTTGATGACATTTCGGTGAAGCAACTCCAGTTTAATCGCCAGGAAATCACAATTGCAGCAAAACGTTAAATATCATGAAATCATCAAAAAATTTATTCGCGATTATTATTGGAGTTTTATTTGCATGTCAACTTTGTTTGTCAGCCGAGTCGCAAAAGCAAGGGGTGGATTCTAATCAGGAACAACGTGATTTATTTAGCGACACCTGGGTTGGCACCGACGCTTTAGGGCGTAAAATGCCGACACATGCCGAGGTCGGTGATGTCAAAAATGATCAGCGGCGAGTCGTCGGGATTTTTTACATCACTTGGCACACTCAGGATTACGCCAATGTGAAAAGTCCGTACACGGGTGACGTCACAAAAATATTGGCACAATCTCCTGAAGCACGGCTTGACGCCAAGCACCCGAACTGGCAGTACAGCATGTACCATTGGGGCGAGCCGGAAACTGGTTATTTCCTCTCTCAGGACGAATACGTCATCCGCAAAGACATGTCAATGTTGGCTGATGCCGGTGTTGACGTGCTTATACTTGACGTCACAAACGCCGTGATGTACTGGGACGAATGGGAAGTGTTGTTTAGCACAATGCAGAAAATGAAAGCGGAAGGAACGAAAATTCCGCAATTCTGCTTCTGGTCCTTCAACGGCCCGGCTATTACAATTGTGCAAAATTTGTATGACCGGATTTATAAGGAAGGAAAATACAAAGACCTCTGGTTTTATTGGGACGAAAAACCGTTGATACTTTACAACGGTAACCCGAGTGTCGATTCGACTGGAAACACGGCAATAAAGCATCCGAATCCGCATTATGACGCCGCAGCAAAAACAGACCCGAATAACCCGCACTTCGGGGACCCGGATTATTGCGAAGAATTTTACACCGATTACACAAAGGAAGTTAAGGATTTTTTCACTTGCCGCACAATGTGGTGGGGATATTACAATTGGGCCGGGAAACGGTTTATCGGCACTGAAGATAATTGGAGCTTCGGTTACGATCTCGGTGACAAGAATGTGCAAAATCTTTCTGCGCAGGAATTGATTTCGACACATAATGGAATTCGTGAAGAAGCGGCTGTGACACCAGCGCAACATCCTTCAAGTAAAATTGGCAAATCGTGGTCGAAAGAGCACGGCGAACCGGAATTGAACGAACAGGATTTACCCGTTGCTGCATACGTTCCGTGGCTCGGTAAAACGGTTGAGAATCCGCAAGGGTACGGAATTTACTTCCAGGACCGTTGGGAAGACGCGTTAAAAACCGACCCGCAGTTCCTGTATATCAACGACTGGAACGAATGGACGGCAAATAAGTTTGACGACGAAGCAAATATTGCGTGGATGAATTTCATGGGGCGTGGCAAGGACGCGAAATATTATTTCGTTGACCAATACAACTCGGAATTCAACCGGTGTGTGCAGCCAATGAAAGGCGGCTACACCGACAATTATTACATGCAAATGGCACAAAACATACGACGTTATAAAGGTGCGAGACCGTTACCGCTGCAAAAGCAAAACGTGAAAGTCATCTTCAACGACTCTGACGCCACGTTTACATGCTGGGATCGGATTGGACCTGAATTCCGTGATACCATTGGCGACGTATTTCACCGTGACAGCAAAGGTTACGGCGGGGAACATTATACTGATACATCTGGTAGAAACGACATTGTAACGAGCAAA
Organism: Thermoguttaceae bacterium; assembly: GCA_051660725.1. Taxonomy (GTDB): domain Bacteria; phylum Planctomycetota; class Planctomycetia; order Pirellulales; family Thermoguttaceae; genus JAVBSX01. The sequence goes on along the minus strand of JBOFQC010000858.1, from coordinate 1,470 downwards.
GTTGCCGTTGACGGTGCCACGACTTATTTTTACGTCGAAACATCAAATGACATGACACCGCACACCGACAAAAACTGGATGTTGTTATTTATTGATGCGGATCAGAATAGTGACACCGGCTGGTACGGATACGATTTCTGCATAAACAAAACGGTGCCAAGCGAGGCGGAAACGACAATTTCGGTTCCAGACGGAAACGGCGGCTGGAAAGTCATTGAAACGCTAAAGTATTTCGTCAAAAACAACAAAATGGTAATTGAAGTGCCAAATAGGATTTTGTGCGGAGAAAGAGACCTAACAGAAACAGCGAAGAATTCGAGTGACGCCAATGTCGGCAATATTGAAAAGACGCCTGAAAATTTGGAAGGGTTCGATTTCAAATGGAGTGACAACCCGACATGTGACGTATCCGGCGCGATAACCGACCCGATCTCATTTTGCACATCTGGTGACACCGCACCGAATCGCAGGTTTAATTACCGATTTACCAGAGAAAGCCAACTGTAACGGTTGGATTCGGTTACCCGGGGACTTACGTCCCCGGCATGCAAAGTAATCTGCAAATACACCTAAAGCCTAAAGCCCAACGCCTAAAGCCCAACGCCTAAAGCCTTCAACAAATATCATGAAAGAAACAGAGGAACAGGAAGTTCAGACCGGTTGGTGGACGCGACCGTGCGGCGGATTTGACATACTGCGGCTCGCGATACCACTTATTATCTCGGCGGGTTCAATTTCGTTGATGAACTTCACCGACCGGACGTTTTTGATGTGGTATTCCGAAAATGCCATGACAGCGTCATTCCAGGCGGGGCTGCTTTTTTGGACGCTGATTTCGCTCCCGATGCACACTTCGGCTTTCACAAACACGTTCGTTTCGCAATATTTCGGTGTTGGTAAATATCACCGAATCGGACCAGTCGTGTGGCAAGGTATCTGGTTCGGATTGATTGTGATGCCATTCATGATCCTTTCAACACCGTTGTATGATCGGATTTTCATATATTTCAAACACGCACCTGAACTTTTGCCGCTTGAAAATTCGTATTTGCGAATTGTCATTTTCGGAAGTGGTGCCGTTATTGCCGGAGAAGCAGTGGCGTCATTCTTTTACGGACGTGGCAAAATGCAAGTCGTGATGTACGTGAATATTGTTTCGGTGCTACTCAATATTGTGCTTGATTACGGCATGATATTCGGGAAATTCGGCATGCCCGCATGGGGACTTGAAGGAGCTGCGGCGGCAACGACGATTTCGCAGTGGTTTCGATTTTTGCTTTTCGTCTGGATTATGATTATAACCGACCGAAAAGAAAAACGATTCGCAGTTGTCAGTGGTGTCAAGCCGAATTTCAAGTTGCTTGGCCGGCTGCTATACTTTGGAGTCGGCAGCGCAGTACACGTCTCACTAGACACGGCATGTTTCACGCTTTTCATTTTACTTATAGGCGGATTGGGTCCAATTGCGGC
>JBOFQC010000857.1:0-3131 GCA_051660725.1 Thermoguttaceae bacterium | reverse complement strand
GTTTTGTGAACTTCGGAATTTTTTACCACGGAGAACACGGAGAATACAAGACACTCTGTGAACTCTGTGTCTCTGTGGTGAAAACTTGTTAGCAGACTGATAAATTTCTTTGACGAGTCGGTCGAGCGGGTCTGATTATAAAATTCTATCTGCACTAGATTTTCAAAGAACAATGCGATGTCGGTCTGCGAGTAATACAATTTTCGTGCGTTTTTGCCTGATTTTTTGTTCAGAATAGACTCAGAAAATTTTGTTTCAATGGATATGTGTACCATTTTCTCCCGGTTCCGCGTTGGAATCTTCCGTTTTTAACGTATCACAAAGATTCTGGACAAGGACACCGTGCAAAAACGTCCGGCACGAAAGCAAACACGCACAAAAAAAGGCTTCGGTCTACTTGCGTAAACCAAAGCCCTATAAAGATTTGCGGCAAAATAGCGTCGCCGCTTCGCCAAGTGGAGGATAACGGACCTGAACCGATGACCTTCTGGCTGCCAGCCAGATTCTTTATTTATTGACCATGATTCCTCTGCATTGTTATCTATTGACATTTCAAGTGTTTGATGATAAATTGACCTTCCTCGGTGTTGACCGAAATTGACCATTTTTGACCTCCAGCGTTGCGCCCGCGTTGCGCCGAGTTTGAAGAATACCCATCCAACCTCCTGATCCGATGTCAACAGTCAACAACTCAGTTGCCTTTACCAATAACCGACTCGAAGCGATCAAACCGCCCAAGACCGGACGCGATTCTTATCGAGACACAAAGGTCGCCGGACTTTCCTTCATCATCACCGCCAACGGCTCCAAATCGTTCTACTTCGTCAAGCGAATCGGCGGCAAGCCGACCCGACTCCGTATCGGGGCCTATCCCGAAGTGACAATCGACGAAGCCCGGAAGATCGCCCAAGGCTTCGCTGGCGAGATTGCCAAGGGAAATAACCCGCACGCCAATCGTAAAAAACGGACCGCATCACCAACGCTGTCCGGGTTGTTCGAGTATTGGTTCACGACCTTCGCCAAGGACCATAAAAAGACATGGAAAGACGACAAACGGATGTTCGACAAATACTGCACAACATTACACAAGAAGAAGCTCGATCAACTGACAAAGGCGGACATTGTGAAGTGGCACCAGCAGATCGGCAAGACACACGGCCCCTATCAAGCAAATCGGGCTTTTCAACTTGTCGGGTCGCTCTTCCGTGTCGGCGAGGAGATCAGCTATCATGGCATCAATCCATGTAGTGGCGTGCGAATGTTTACCGAAACCTCACGAGAACGCTTCCTCATGCAGGACGAGTTGAAGAAGTTTCACGATGCGGTCATGGAGGAGTCGCCGCTGTGGCGCGACCTGATTTTCATGCTCCTTTTCACTGGACAGCGTAAGAAGAATGTCTGCCAGATGCAGTGGAAAGACCTTGATCTGGATAGAGGTCTCTGGCACGTTGCAGGCGAGCAAATGAAAAATGGTTTGCCCTTGACCGTCGTGTTGTCCACTCAGGCGAAGGAAATACTGAACGAACGCAACGATGCTCCAAGCAAGCACAGCGACTGGGTCTTCCCTTCGGAACGTGGCAAAGGCTCCATTGCCGACCCGAAAAAAGCTTGGGAGCGAGTGCGAAAGCGTTCAGGCCTAACGGATGTGCGAATGCACGATCTGCGACGAACGCTCCGCTCTTGGCAGGCACTGACCGGTACTTCCATCCAGATTATCGGCAAGTCGCTCGGACATAAGACGATCAAAGCAACCGAAATCTATGCCCGGCTGACGACCGATCCGGTGCGGGAATCCGTTGAAAAGGCCACGCATAAGATGGCAGAGCATTGGACGGAAACAAAAAACGATCCAAGAGAGGCCGACTCGCTAACCAAAGATCGGCCCGATGTATCCTAGACAACTTCAATCATCATAATGCCCCTTGCAGGACAGGACTTCAAGAGTACCATCATTGATGCGATACACAAGGCGATGGCCTCCATCAATCCGCCGCTCCAAAAGCCGCTGAACTCCCCTTTAAGTGGCTCTGGTTTGCCGATGCCTGAATAACTGTTGCGCATAATATCTTGCAGGAGTAAGTTGATACGTTTGAGCGTTTTCTTGTCATGTGTCTGCCAATAAACGTAATCGTCCCATGCCTCTGCGAACCAGATCATTTTCATTCGGACACCTCGACCATGCCGTACTCAACCCCTTTTCCATCGTTCAGTGCGGCAACTCCACGACGGAGATGGGCAAGGTTGCTTTCACTATAAAACGGATCGGATTCCACTGCAATTTCAAACGGCAAGCGTTTTTCTCGCAAGACGGCGCGAGCGAACAAATTAAACGCAACGGTCGTGTTCATGCCGACCTGAGAACAAAACTCGTCAAACTCTTTCTTGACGTCCGAATCCATCCGAATGCTGAATGTCGTTTGAGACATTGACACCTCTTTATCAATACAAGGTTTAATAATACAACCAAATTCTCATTCATTATAACCTGACAAGTGCGAATGTCAATTTGATTCTCCGTTTTTCATCGTGTGAAACCAGACAGTCTTGCTTGAGCCTTGCTACGGCAAAATGATACAACGGCTGCCAAATAATGCACGAGGAAGGCAGTTTTGACAGTCGGCAACAATTTCTATCTCTTTGATTATCATCAAGTTTTTTATATCTGTACTTTCTCAAAACTGTGGTGAAACAGTTTGTGCAATGTCCGGCAAACCACCTATTTTGGTGAAAATATTGCCGAATTCAATACATTTTTGCCCAAAAAGCATAGTGTGATAAAATAATACGGCTGATGAAATATCCTCATTGAGCCCCCATTATTCGGTATCATTTTTGAGCAAGTACCGTTATTAAGAGAAAACAATACTGACTGGCACAGTATTTGCAACTGAATATGCCTCCCCAATACCGCAAGCGTTTTTGAACGACTGGGGCGGTGATCAAAAAGCCATTCTGGCAAGAGAACTACAATTAGATGATGCAGGGCTTCTTCATAGTTACTATGTTATTGTCAAGGGGTTCAAGGAAAAAAGGACGATTTTTGGAAAATTTTTACGGTCCGTTTGGACGTGATAGGCATGGAAACCATCAGGCATGATACGGTTGACCACTTTTGACCATCGCGTTCACCA
>JBOFQC010000856.1:0-1891 GCA_051660725.1 Thermoguttaceae bacterium | reverse complement strand
ACGACCGTGTGGTCTAAATTAGCGTTCCATACGTCACGTAAAGTACGCTCAATGCTTCTACAAAATCAAAATTGACGAGATATCAACGATATCAGGTTTTGCCATTCTCCTTATCAGCAATTTCCCATCTTCAGAAAACTGCGATCTGTTCAGCGGTTCCTTAATAACGCCAATTCGTTTGCCAGTTTCAGCGTTATAAAACGCGATACGACCTGTTTTTTCCGAGTACTCGCCTAAATCCCCGAAAGTAACAGGTGAGAACATTACAAGTACTTTTTCGTCAGCTGTTAAAAAACAGCCACGATTCCATATATAAGCTTCGCTATATTGTGGTGGCGTAATCTCATCACCTGTTTCGGCATTCCACAACGCAGAAGAATACTTGCCATAAAAGCAAATGCCCAAATGTGGATCGCGTTCACCGCTGATTGTTGCTAAAATTTTATCGTCACTTGTTAACACCACATCTACAAATTCGAGTTCGTTGGTTTTTGCTGCGTACGATTCAGAACTTGCGTTAGTTTTCGAAATATCGAATCGGTGAACAAGCTTCATTTCAGCAACATTATACAGCAGCAGTTCTTTGGGATTATTTTTCACAACTACATATTTTCCATTTTTATTACTGGCAATTTTATATTTGAACATCTCCTGAGTTTCGCTTGGCCAAGAATGTTGCGAGCCATCTGTTAGCATTTTGCTTTTTCCCGTATAGTTGTTGACCAGAACTACACTATGATTATTCTGCCAAGCATTTTTTCCCTCCTGCCACAACTCAAAACAAGTATGATTTGACTTGACAATTGTATGAGGCGGTGTCAAAGAAAAGAACCAATCACTGCATAACGTTTGGTTGACACCGTACTCTGGACTAGGCAAATCGAATTTGTCCGATTCCGTAAGCACTTCACCGTTTTCTCGACAACGAACCCGCACATACGGCTTCGTTCCAGAAATACCGGTAATGTAATCTCCGCTTGTTGTGTAACCGAGCAGACTTTCGTCTTTATCAAGTACAATGGGATCACAAGCAACCAGCTTGTCGTTTTCAATTTCAACACAAGTTCCTGCGTTGAAATGAGTTCTGTAAATAAACTGATTTTTTTGTGGCGCAAGAGCGAAAAGATATTCAGATTCATTAACTTTGACTTTGGGAAGTGACTGCGTGTAAGGCATTTCAAATTCAAGGGTGTTTTTGCCAACAATATCTTGAACCATAAAATGTCGAACATTATTCTGGTCAACGCTATTACTTATGACACTGACACCGTTTGTAAGATCGCCAAAGTAATCAATGTTTTTCAATGTCTTTAAGTTATAGCCCGGACGCGACTCTACAGATATGGCGTCATCGCATACAAGCAGTTCCTCAATTTTTTGACTTCTCTGCTCGCGATAAGTTTCCAAGTCGTACTCGTGCAGCTCGCCAAAAACGCATGTGGCAAATACTAATAACTTTAAGGCGATTAATGTCCCGATTATTTTTTTCATTGTATTGTGAATAAGATTAATGTTGGAGTGTGTATGCCGGAGCCGATTTGAACGGTGCGATTCGCGTCAAGTATACCGCTTTCCGAATTTTTCAATGTTTAATGCTGAATATCTTCAGCCGTCCTGTATTAGAAACATGCAGTTTATGGCGAGCGACAGTATAAGTGTGCAAAAAAACGTGCTTGTTATCTGAATATAGAGAACGGTTCGTAGATTTTGCGATTTGATTTTCACTACCGATTCTACGGTTTTATAGGGCGAGTTTTTAAAAGTCAAGCATTCTTTGAAAATTATTTCTATAAGGCCAAGATATTTTGTTCATCAGACCAATGCTTGCCTTGTGCTGTGAATCAAGAGAGAATTCCAGAGTTTGTTTTGGACCCGGGTTGTTTTAACCGAT
>JBOFQC010000855.1:0-5402 GCA_051660725.1 Thermoguttaceae bacterium | reverse complement strand
TAGCCGAAGAAAACGGCAAGTCCACCACAAACAAGCAAGTTGTTATCCATTCCATGCAAAAATAAGGCGGCTTGGACACTTGAAATTTGAAAACAAAAAGACTGGTCGATGTTTTCAAAATTCTCACTGTACTCTCATTTCTCACCACAATCGTTGATTTCAAAAGGTGACACACATGAAAAACACGCTGTTTGACAATGAATTTGCGGAAATCTCCCCGCATGATGGCATGTGCGAATCTGTTGGCAAAACATTACTCACACGTCTTGATTCAAAATATGCTCCTGCATTTGCGCGGCTTTCGGAAGACGAACAGATTCGTGCCGCCTTCTATTTTTTGCCGCATACGTCACAAAAAGAAACGCTGGCTGTAACCAGACCACGCGTGATCAAATGGTATTGTCCCTTTGCGGATCAAACCATTTTTCCATCAGGAATGCGATACAGTATCAACACCTATATCGGCTGCGAGCATGGATGCAATTATTGTTACGTTCAGGGATATTCCGCTACAAATCTATCTGACACCACCGCCAAATGCAAAGAAAATTTTCGCAAACAGCTGATAAAAGACCTTGATGACCTTGAAAAATACGATGTTTCATGCACGCCTGCGCATATTTCCAACAGCACTGATGCTTTTGGGCCAATTGAAAACGAATTTCAAAATTCTTTTTTTGTTCTTGAAAAATTGCTGGAATATCGACATCGTTTTTCCACAATCACACTTTTAACAAAGAATCCTAGTTGCTTATTGCAACAGAAATACTTGCGTTTATTGCTTGCACTTTGCGAAATTGCAAAATCGCATCCGCATCACAATTTTTTTCAGAATAACGACTTATCACCGCTTTGGCTGGAGGTGTCTCTTGCATTTTGGAACGATCAATCGCGTGACATTTTGGAGCATGGCGCACCATCCGTATCAGAACGACTTGCGGCGGTATCACAATTGCGGAAAGCGGGAGTGCCGGTTGCACTGCGGATTGATCCGCTTTTTCCGCGTAATCCAATCAGAGGCAAGTCAATGCAAGATTTTGGGCTGATGGATTTCCAATCTCTTGATGACTTGGAAAACACGGTGCGTTTTTGTAGCGAAAATAGAATCCGAAAAATCATCTATTCGCCGCTTAAAATCACACGTCCGAGAGTTGGCAAATTGCCTGAAATAATGCGTCGGATCAAGATTGTGTACGAATCTCTTTGTGATAATCAGCCGCTTGAATTTCGTGGCGGATCATGGCGTTTGCCGCATGATATTGCACAAATTGAGCTTGTGGCTCCGTTGTTACAATTGTGTAACAATAGTGGCATCATTGTAACAAGCTGCAAGGAAAATTTGCTTGCCACGCCGTGACCGCTTCGTGATCCGACTTCACCGGAAGGAGTACAGAAATCAAGCGACCATCGGGAGCAATTTTGTAACGATTGTAATGGGAAAAATTTTTGCTTCTTCATTTTTTCAATGAAAATTCACTCCCCCCCTTGTTTTTGTTGCTGTCGTTGCTGCTAGAATATGAGGTGAAGTCCGTTACATTGGTGGTTTTTTAATCGAAAATACGGTCGGTTTTTTAGAAAGGAGCGAATCATGGACGCTAAAATTACACGTCGTCTTGCACTTGGCACGATCATCGGCGGACTTGCTGCCTGGCCTTTTGTAATGACGGCACTAAGAAACAGGTCACAAAAAATCGAAAAAAACGATTGACAACGCCTGTGCGCCGCGCTAGAATTGTGAACAATAATCTATAACGAAAAGGGCCACTTGCTTCAGATGAAGAAAAGAGAGTCTATTGGTTTAAATCCAAGACACGTTGTCTGTACACAATTTGGATTTCACCAGAACAGGGCAATACTGTACGACAAATTGAACCCCAATTCTTGCCTGTGAATATTTCTGAGCGGAAATATCCGCAATCATTCCAATCGCTCGCGCCGAGACTGTAAAAGTGGGTTGTTTTTGCATTATTTCTTGTTCCACTCATTCGGGCGTGTTATCCAATTCGGATCGCCAAGTCCCAGTTTCCCGTAATCTAAAACGGCATCCCATTTTTGATTAAATTCTGACATCTTTGTCGTATCAAAGGCACTGTCCTTAAGACCACCTATGCGAGGAGATGTAACAGCAATTATTTCCTCACTTCCAAGCCTGTCGTTTTTTCTGTGAATCTCAGAAGCAACAAACATTCCTGATACATTTTTCCATTTGTCGGCATATATGGTTTTAGACACACCTTCACAGTCTCTGAGAATGCACTTCACGAGTTTGTCGTTATTTGCCTGTGAAAAATAAAGCAAAAACTCAGGTTTTGAAGGATGCTCAATGAAGTCTTTTATGAGATACACTTCGCACCCATTTTCACTTGGTTGTTTTACAATACAGTTTTCAGGAAGATCAAGCAATTGCTCTGGCGAAATGCTTTCTCCCAAAAATGAATAACAAGGATTGACAAGAAGCTGATAAGCGTGCTTGTATGGAGAATTATCAACAGAGGGGAGCGCATAGTAATTGAGGACGCGACAAAGCTCTGTTAGATTCGTGGAAAGCTGATAGCAAGGAGATTCATTTGGATAAACTGATTTTTCTGCCCGAGTAACATTTCGCCGCCCGTCGAGGTATACCGTCACAGACTCGCCTCTTTCCGTAACTTCTTTTAGGTAACTGTTGTCTCCTTTTGTGAAAAATTTATAGTCAATGGTGTGGGAGTCTAAATTGGTTCTCAAAAATTTGAACGTAAAGTCAAAACCATATCCGTCTGCTGGCAACTTTGAATCGTTTATCATTTTGTTTATTGCCGACTTAAAATACTCATCGGCTGCGCTGACGCAACTGCACAGACCGCCACATAATAACAAAAATAAAATAAACGCTGTGTATTTTCGTATGGGCATTAACATGTTGACCGAACGCTCGGATTGCCGAATCCCTTTCATTTGAACTATTCGGAAATCCCGAATAGTTGCCTCCTCAATTTTCTTATTCACTTTCATCCGACTAAACGCATGTTCTTGGCGATGTGCCAATTTTCCGAACGATTTCCGCGATGAACGGCACCAATTTGTTGATGCCCTGACATTTGATCGGAGAAACCAGAATTTTAGCCATTTTTCGACAGTGATGCCGCAAATTTTTGTAGTGCACTCTTGAAATTACTTTTATGATTCATTTTGTCTCCACTTCGATTCTTGCGGATACGACATGGATATTTATAAAAAGGGTTAAAAATGAAAGTGTTAGAAAAAAGCGTTTTGCCGATTGTTTTTTCGAGCGGCGAATTTGGTCTCACGCAAATAATAATGCTTGTTTGTCACGTTTTTTACGAGTGTTCCACAAAGACTCAGTCAATCAGTCCGATAATCTGCTTCTACAATGGTCGTCGTGATACACCACTCGTCCGTATTGCTTCGCCCATTTTTCGGAAAAACCAACATGCGAAATACTGTTTCTACTTCTTTCCAACTTCCGCACTGTCTCAACACAAACATCAGACGGTTCTAGTTCGTAAATCACCTTGCATTGGGTCTGGTTGTTTTTGTAAAAGATGGCAAGATAAATTTTCTTATTGCGGGTAATCCGCAAAAGCGATTCTTCTCGTTTTTCTGGCGGCTCTTTGAACATACGGTCAAGCTGTCCTGATCCGCCTTCTTTACACGAAAGATATTCGTATTTTTCATTCGGGTTGGTACGGGAACACGCATCGGCATCCCGTTTGGACGAAATCAAATCGTGTCCCAAAATATCCGCAATCATCATCTCCTTGACAAGTCCCGGCTGTAAAATGTTACTGATACCAATCGACCGCGCCAGTTCCGCCGCTTTTAATACCAATGAAACGATTTGCCGATATATTTCATGTCCCATATTGCAGCAAACTCCTTTTCTGTTCTTGCAGAACTTCAGCGATGCGGTTGTTGGCAATTGCGACAAAATCGGGATTCTGTTCTACCGCAATGAAATGTCGCGCTAGTTTTTTACACACGACAGGACATGTACCAACACCGGCAAATGGGTCAAGCACTACATCTCCTTCATTGGAACTCGCTTTGATGAGTCGCTCCATCAAAACCTCCGGTTTTTGAATGGTGTTAAGAGCTTCGCGCGAAACAAGCTCTTTCGATTTATAGGTCAGTTGCTTGATGTCCCCCCAAACGTCGCCGGGATTTTTGCCCCGTGTGTTAAACTTTGTCTTGCCATATTTTCCACCTATGACGGAAGGCACACGCTCACAACGGAGACGATGTTCCAGCTCAACAAGTTGCGAAACACGAATATCATCAAGATTGTACGTCTTTGGTCGATCTCCTTTGATAAAATAGCAGATAATATCGTAGTTGTTCGTATAATTTTTGCGTCCTTGTGCTAATCGACTCGGTTGATACCAAACGATTTTTGCCTGTAAATTGAGGAAGGGACGGTAATCGATAAAATCGATGCAGTCCGGTTTTCCGAACAGATACAGAGTTCCACCCGGTGCAAGTTTTTCCGAAAAAATGCGGATTAAATTGAGATTATAGTTTTGAATACTGGACACTTTATCCCAGTCGTTCGAGGTGACTCCGAACGGACCATCGCAGACAATGAGATCGATACTGCCGTTTTCGATTTTCGGCAGCATTTCAAACGTGTCGGCGTGATAGATTCGGTTTAATTGGAGCATCGAGTTATCTCATTCTATCGTGGAATTCAACAAATGTTAAAATTACAGCTGTGTTATACTCACTTTATCGCTAATTTGCTGCTTCAAAAGAAGCGGAGAATAGGAAGTAGCCGCCGGAATACGCACAATTTCTATTCCAGCCCGTCGCAAAATTTCGTCTTTTTCGTCGTCTCGTTTTTGCACATTTTCTCGTTTATGGCTTTTATCATCTAGTTCGATAACAAGTAGCACTTTGTTTGCCCTCGCATCATAAAGGACGAAATCAAGATGCTTTTGAGCGACTTTGTTTCGTCCTGCCTGTGTGCTTTTGCCTGATTGATCTAAAACTTTAACAATCTCTCCAAGACCAACCTTGCACTGAATAGTAACGGGTGGCAACACTATCTGTTGGAGTGAATTGAAAAAAAACAAACTCACCACGAGTCAACAACTCGTTAGGAAGAAATTGATATTGACGTGAAACACTTTCCTGTAGTTCGTTTACTTTTTCTTTTGCATTACCGGCTGATTTAATTGCCACGACTACCAAAGCAGCTAATACGAACAAAATAACTAACAAAATTAATGCAGGCATCTGTGTCACCTTTCTTTCTATCGAGGTTGATTTCACTCTCCGAAAACGAGCGTTTGTTTCGTCATTGTGATTTTGTAATATGAAGCACTTCGCATTTCTATTGATATTCGCTGAATTCACCCCATCGGCATCACCATTCTATCAAAATCTGCCTGTGAGTCAATCAGGAA
>JBOFQC010000854.1:0-1871 GCA_051660725.1 Thermoguttaceae bacterium | reverse complement strand
GCTGGTGTCACCGTTGTTTTGAAGTACCAGCCGGGATATTCATCCGAGCTGTAGCTGTTCTCGTAAGGTTTACGAAATTCCGGTCTGGCTGGAAACTCAACCGGCAGCGGCTCCTGTGCATAACTGCAAACAGTGCTGCAAATTATGAGTTGCACAATTAGTAACGTAAATTGAATAATTTTATGTTTTCTCATAAGAATATTTGGGGGGGTGAGGTTAAATCACGAATAAAATATACGCTTTTTACATAAATTCACGTTGTAAATCACGGTTTTTCTGTATCGTTTCGAGGTCTTCTTTCGTAAAAGTTTGCTGCGGCGTGTAAACATATCTTGCCGAATCGGAGCTTCGCCGTGCCCGTTGAATCTGGCGTTCAAGCAAGATGTCAATGTCAACGTTACTGGAAAAATTTCTAACCGGATAAATAGAATGTATAAACGACGAAACTGAAGAACTCGGCAGTGCCGAAGCAGCTTTGCAGATATCCGACGTTTTACCTGTTATATTAGTTTCAGGTTCGACATTTACATTTACAATTTCAATTACGTTTGAATCAACGTCGGGATTTGCATTTGCGTTTGGTGTTTGGCTGTTTTTTCCGACAATTTGCGTTGTCAAAATCACGCCAAGCACCATTCCGGCAAGCAGCGTAATTGATGTTTGAACGCACCATTTTCGCCACGTCTGCTGGATTACTTGCGGTTTTACCAGTTTCGCTAAAGCACTGTTAGTCTGCTGGAGAATCCTGTTTTCCAGCGTTTGTGCCGGCTCTGGAGTCAGCGAACGTAATCGCTTTATAATGTCTTTTTTACACATATTATTTTTCCTTGTATATTATTTTGATAAGTTTCGTAAAACGCTGATCTAGGGTCAGCGGCTAAACTCAATTGACAAATTTACATTTGGCTGTGTATTAATTGCAATTTTTTTCCAGGATACGCAGAGCTTTTTGGTAGTTTCGGTACACAGTAGTTCGTGGAATTTCCAGCATTTCGGCAATTTCGTCGAAAGTAAGATTTCCCCAGATTTTTGCAACCACGATTTCACGGGCTTTGAGCGGCAGTTTTTTCAATTCGTCAATTATTTTTTTCGTGTTTTCATCAGACCTTGCTTCTGATTCTTGGCTAAACCAGTTGTTTCTCGTTTGCACGGCTGTGAGTTCCCGGCTTGCTCGCCGTTTTTGCGTCCTAACGGCTCGGTTCGAGAGGTTTCTTACAACCGTGAAGAGCCACGCAGTCGGGTTTTCTGGCGTTTGAGCTTGGTTGAATAGTCGCATAAACGCTTCCTGAACGACATCTTCGTGAGAGTCGTGGCTCCACTGCCGCGCAAATAAAAGTAGCGACGCAGTTGTTTTGCGGACTAATTCTTCAAATTCCTGAGGAAAAAACGCCATGCCATTCTGTAAAATATTGTTTTTCGTGTGTTTCTTTATTAATGACCCCGCGAAATTTGTATTTTCCACATAAAATTCCGTTAAACAACACAAAGTTCTTCCAAAAAGTAAAATATACTATTCCGCACCACTATTTTAAATAGTATAATTTATCTAATAGGCGCATTTTGCCCAGTATTACAAATCGTCAGAACTCACATAAGAACAAAAACAAAGGAGTCCAAAAAATGAATGAAGAAAAAAACGACTTATGTTGTAATCCCGACCCGTTTGAAAAAGAAATACGCGACGAACAGAAAATGTGCGCTTCAATGGGATTCAGCCCGAAAGAAATCAACTTTTTCCTCCGTCACAGCGGGTTATACCTGGCTTTTGGAATAACCCTCATTGTTCTCGGCACAGTCGCCTTTTTCCTTCCGCTTCTTACGACATTCCTGGCAATTGCGGCACTTGGCGTAGTGCTTCTGGTTGCCGGTAT
>JBOFQC010000853.1:0-2319 GCA_051660725.1 Thermoguttaceae bacterium | reverse complement strand
GAAGGGGAGCCGTTGCCGGAAGAAAAAGGGCTGCCGCACAACCGTATGATCGACTCCGGAGTGATGCTTATCACGAAACATCTCGGTTTTCCAGACGCGCTTTTTGCCGACCCGAAGTCGCAAGTAAGAATCGTCGAACTGCAGTTCCGTTTAAATAGCAAAAACCTCGACCTGTCCCACAATCCCTCGCACAAAAAACCGAGCCAAAAATCGTGGTGGAAGTTTTGGTAGGAGACGCTGCATTAGACGTTATTGTGTTTGTTAGGCCCGGAGCCCTGCTCCGGGGTGCAACGCCGAGCAGGGCTCGGCGGCTAACTGTCCAACGTCTATTTCAAAAATTCTTCGATCAGATCGAATGATTTTTCGAGTACATCCATACTCGTGGCAAACGAAGCGCGGACGTAACCTTCACAGCCGAAAGAGCTTCCCATCACGGTTGCGACGTTTTTCTTTTCGAGCAGATTCAGGCACCACTGCTCGGAGTTGTCGATTTGCACGCCGTCATATTTGCGTCCGAGGTGTTCCTTGACGTTAAAGAAAGCGTAAAACGCACCGCCCATTGCCGGACACGAAAGACCGGAAATGCCGGCAATACGCTTCTGAACGAACTCTTTCCGCTTCGTGAATTCTTTCAGCATGTTTGCAACGCAAGTCTGGTCACCAGTCACGGCTGCAAGAGCGGCGTACTGGCTGATACTGCATGGATTCGACGTTTCCTGGCTCTGAAGTTCGGCAATTTTTTTCGACACGGCAGCAGGGGCAAGCGTCCAACCGATTCTCCAGCCGGTCATGGCGTACGTTTTGCTTACGCCGTTGATTACAATTGTGCGGTCCTGCATTTCCGGTCGGAGAGCGGCAAAGCTGGCGAATTTTTCCGTGCCGTAAACCAAGCGGTCGTAAATTTCGTCCGCGACAACGCAAAGGTTCTTTTCGAGCACGATTTCGGCAATTGCGTCGAGTTCGGCTTTGGAATACATCGAACCAGTCGGGTTGGACGGATTACAAAGGAGCAGCATTTTGGTTTTCGGCGTGATAGCGGCACGGAACTGGGCCGGAGTCATCTTGAAATCGTCCGATTCGAGTGTGTCGACGATAACCGGCACGGCACCGGTCAACTTGATAAGCTCGGTGTAACTGACCCAATACGGAGCTGGCACGATTACTTCGTCGCCGGGATTGAGCGTAGTCGTAAAAGCGTTGTGCAGTGCGTGTTTCGCACCGTTTGAAACGACAACTTGAGCAGCAGTGTAATCGAGTCCGAATCGGTTTTTATATTCGGCAACTACTGCGTTTTTCAGTTCGGGAATACCGCTGGCAATTGTGTATTTCGTGTGGCCGGCTTTCATTGCGGCAACTGCTGCGTCGCAAATATGCTGCGGCGTTCCGAAATCGGGTTCGCCAACGCTTAAATCGTAAACTGTTTTGCCCTGCGCTTTCAGTTCTTTTGCCTTTGCGGCCATTGCCAAAGTGGCGGAGGGTTCCATTGCCTGTACGAGTTTCGAAATTGTGAAAGACATGTTTCTTTTTTCTTGTTGTTAAATGAAGGAAGATTACGACGAAGTCGATTACAATCAACAAAAACGTGCGAATTATACCCATAATTAAGAAATTGAGAACCACCCCGGTAAACAACAGCGAGCGGCGGACATTAGTCCGCCGGTGATCCGGCAGCGGTTACAAGATAATCAGAAGAAGCAACCCGTCGACTCACGTCGACGGCTCGCTGGTTTTTACAGGTGGACTGTTTTTTTCACTGATAATCACAATAAGAAATATCGATGCCGCAATGCCTCCGTATACGAGTGTCAGCATTGATACCATAAAACCCATACCAAGTGTATCCGGATTCATATTTCCGAGCATTATCGTACAACCTTGAAACATCCAAAATAGCCCGGAAATCAGACAGAAAGGTACAATACACTTCATAAACCGCAACCCACCGGCCAAAAGCATAATAAAAACGGTTATTGACGCAACCATCACAACAATGCTTGGCTCATCGAACCATGCTGCGGGATGTGTAAAATAGATAGAAGCAGATTCTTCACCATAATATCTTAAAATTGGATTATACGATAAAAACAGGGCTGGTATCAGATTATCGGAATTTTTCGAATCCCTTCCAACCAACATAAGCAGAAACATCCAGCGTATGATAAAAAGAGACGCTATCATACTGAAAACGAGAATAATATTTATCCAAATGGTAGACCTACGCGACCAAACAGTTGTAACGTAATTTCTAGGTAGAACCGAGGAACAACGGAGTGAAATCGGTAAAAACACAAAAATACCCAGATATGCCGAATACATGAA